>PFNU01000028.1 GCA_002792135.1 bacterium (Candidatus Torokbacteria) CG_4_10_14_0_2_um_filter_35_8
CATAATTACAGCCTAGTTTCTTTGCCTTTTCCAGCATGATCTTAAATTTAATTTCTTCATTGCAGACAACACAAGGGTTGGGTGTTCTTCCGGCCTTGTATTCTGAAATGAAATAATCAACGACGGCTTTCTTAAACTCTGTCGTGCAGTTAACAGTATAAAAAGGAATGTCTAGGATTTGGGAAACTTTTCTTGCTTGCATTAGACTTTCTGCAGGGCAACATTTATTTGTTTTACTGATAGTCTTATTGCCTTTCTCTGACCAGAAAATCAAAAATACTCCAATTACAAAATGACCCTCTTTTTTTAAGAGAGCTGCTGTGGTGGAAGAGTCTACTCCACCAGACATACCGATGATGACTTTTTTGGGTGTATTAGATTCCATAGTTGATCTTCTGAAATTCTAAATCCTAATATCGAAATCCTTCAGTCACAGCTGATCCGCCGAAGTCCGCAGACGAAGGCTGAAAACAAATTAAAAATTCAAAATTAAAAATTCAAAACAACTTGGATGGAATTTTATTAATTAGGCTTTGTGTACAAGAGTAAGTCAAATGACAAAAATTATATTATTTAGGCTAACTGTACAGAAAAATTGGTAAGCTTCTTTCTTAGAATTACAAGATTAGTAATGGCGCAATTACCAGGGAAACTATGGCCATTAATTTGATCAAAATATTTAGAGCTGGTCCAGAAGTGTCTTTAAAAGGGTCACCAACCGTATCACCAACCACAGCTGCCTTGTGTGGATCAGATCCTTTACCGCCTAAATTACCAGCTTCAATATATTTCTTGGCATTATCCCAAGCACCCCCGGCGTTGGCCATAATGACTGCTAGCAAAAATCCAGTAACTAGTGAACCTGCCAAAAGTCCAACTAAAGCCTCTGCGCCTAAAAGCCAGCCGACAAGTCCAGGAGCAATAACTGCCAAAATTCCCGGCAGGACCATTTGCCTTAAGGCTGCTTGAGTAGAGATATCAATGCAGCGTTTGTAATCAGGTTTGCCTGTGCCTTTCATAATACCTTTGATTTCTTTAAATTGTCGTCTGACTTCTTGGACCATTTCAAAGGCTGCCTTGCCAACCGATTTCATGGTCAGGGCAGAGAAAATACAAGGCAGTAGCCCGCCGATAAATAAACCAATTAAAACATTAGGATTTAGTAAATTAATAGTTTGTAGATTTACGATCTGGCCAAAGCTAACCATTAAAACTAGAGCGGTTAATGCTGCCGAGCCAATGGCAAAACCTTTTCCAATAGCAGCAGTGGTATTGCCAACAGCATCGAGAGCCTCAGCTCGCTTTCTGGTTTCTTGTCCCATGCCCGCCATCTCAGCAATACCGGCAGCATTATCTGCTACCGGGCCGTATGTATCAGTGGCCAGTGTTATCCCTAAAGTTGAAAGCATACCAACTGCAGCAATAGCAATGCCAAAGAGGCCAGCAAATTTAAAGGCTAAAAATATAGATAGACAAACAGCTGCCACTGGAATGCAAGTACTGATCATACCTAAAGCTAGGCCAGAAATAATATTGGTTGCTGGACCTGTTTCAGAAGCCTTGGCAACTTCTTGGGTTGGTTTATTTTTGTATGAGGTAAAATACTCAGTTGCCATGCCAATAACTATTCCGGAAGCAAGTCCTATAAGTAGCGAGAAGTAAACTCCTATCTCACCTGGAATAGCATAATTAATTACTGGATAGGCGGCACCTGCCATAATGATTGCTGCTGACCAGATGCCAAAATTTAAAATTGAATGGGGTTTACTTTTTCTATTTAGCTTTACAACAAAGTTTCCTAGTATAGAAGCGATAATTCCAGTAGCAGCCAAAAGCAATGGAAGGAATACAGCCTTTGAACCAAATGTCGCCACACCTAGAACTCCTAAAGCCATAGCAGCAATAATTGAGTCAACATAACTTTCAAATAAATCAGCACCCATACCAGCAACATCACCAACATTATCACCAACATTATCAGCAATGGTAGCAGGATTTCTGGGATCGTCTTCTGGAATGCCGGCCTCTACCTTACCTACCAGATCAGCTCCAACATCAGCAGCCTTGGTGTAAATACCACCACCGACTCTGGCAAACAAGGCAACAGATGATGCGCCAAAACCAAAGCCATAAATAATTTGGGGATCCTTAAAAATCCAATATGCTAAACTAACACCTAAAAGTCCTAAACCAACAACGGTCAAACCCATGACGCTACCTGAGGAAAAAGCTACTCTTAAACCCTGGTATATATCTTTTTTAGCAGCTTCTGCAGTTTTAACATTAGCCGAAGTTGCAATTCTCATACCGATGTTACCTGCCGCTATAGAAAAAATAGCACCAGCAATAAACACGGCGGCTGTTTGTGGGTTCAAAAAGTAGCTGATAAGTATGGCAACAACAACAACAAAACCAAATAAAATTCGGTATTCTTTGTTTAAAAAAGCCATGGCTCCATCATGAATGTAGGTAGAGATCTCCTTGGCTCTGGTATTTTCTACTTTTTGTTTTTTTAGAGTAAGTGCTAGATACCCAGCAAAAGCTAGGCCTAATACAGCAGTAAGTGCTGACCAAAGTTCTAGATCCATATTTTTAAGGAATTAGTAATAATTAACAACATTATATGGTGAAAGCTGAAAAACATCAAATCAGGTACTGATTTTCTATTGGATCTGTTATAATCTAAAGTAGCTTCAAATTATTAATAAGAGTATGAAGAAAGTTGTTAGTCAAATAAAAAAGGATCTTAAAAAGCTTTCTGATCCGGAGAAAGCGAAGATTCTCCTGAAGTTTTTTAAAACAGAAAAAGGTGGATATGGTGAGGGAGATAAGTTTTTAGGAATTAAAGTTCCAGATCAGCGGAAAATAGCAAAGAAATATCGAGATTTATCTTTAAGTAAGATTCAAGATTTGCTATCCAGTAAAATTCATGAATATAGGCTTACTTCCCTATTTATATTAGCTGATAAATATCAAAGAAGTGATAAGAATAACAAGAAGAAGATCTTTGAGTTTTATCTAAAAAATACAAAGAACATAAATAATTGGGATCTTGTTGACAGTTCTGCACCTTATATTGTTGGTGATTATCTTTTAGATAAAGATAGAAAAATACTTTATGAGCTTGCAAAATCAAAAAAGCTTTGGGAAAGGAGAATTGCGATGCTTTCCACTTATACTTTTATAAGAAATGGGGAGTTTGAAGATACTTTAAAGATCGCAGGGATTTTATTAAATGATGAGTACGACATAATTCACAAAGCAGTAGGTTGGATGCTGCGGGAGATTGGGAATAGAAATCAGAAAGTTGAAGAAAAGTTTTTAAAGAAATATTATCAGAAGATGCCGAGAGTGATGCTAAGATATGCAATTGAGAAGTTTAGTGAAGAAAAGAGGAGGTTTTATTTAGGTAAGAAAAAATAAATATATGATAAAGAAAGAAGATTTCAAAGTAATAAAATCAGATATTGTTTATGATCACTATCTAAAAATTAGACGCGATATTATAAAATCACCAAATGGCAAAATCGTTGATTACAATTATGTTGATTCATTTGATGCAGTTTTATTATTACCTATTTTAGATAATCATATTATTATGTTGCGTCAATATCGCTACCCACTTCGTAAGATCATTTATGATTTGCCAGCTGGTGGAGTCTCTTTTGGTGAAACGACAGAAGAGGCAGCCGAGAAGGAGCTTAAAGAAGAGACGGGTTACATAACAAATAGTTTACAATTTGTGCACTCTTTTTACCATGCACCAGGGACGATGGCTAGCATAGTCCATACTTTTGTTGCTAAAGATTTAGAGAAAGGTAAACAAAATTTAGAAGAAACAGAGTTTTGTGAAGTAGTATATGTATCAATTTCTAAGTTTGAAGAATTAATTACTGACAATATAGTAGAGGCAACTATTCCAGCAGCTTATTTTATAGCGAAAGAGAAACAGTTGATATAAATAAATTATCTAGATAATCAAAAAACTCCCAGAATTTCACTTGAATTAGGGGAGTTTTTGTATTTTTAGAAAGGCTTATTTATACTTTTTAAATACTTTTTCTTCCAAAACTCCTACTCTTTTTTCAAGTTTTGGAATGACTTTTATCTTTTTCTCTAATGGGCGTATTTTTTCAGTCCTTGCTCCTATGACAGTAAGTTCTTGTTTCGAAGCCATTGTTTCTTTAAGAAAAGAATCTATATGGTTAATAATTTCATCTTTCTGTTCCTTGATCACTGAGATTTCGTCCTTTATTTCTTTTATATCTTCTCGATTTGCAAGAGCAATTATTTCTACCCTTTCGAGTCTTCCATCTATCTTTTTAAACCTTTTATCTATTCCATTAAACCTTTTACCTATTCCATTAAATTTTGTGTCAATTCCGTCAAATCTTTTGTCAACTCTATCAAATTTTGTGTCAATTCCGTCAAATCTTTTGTCAATTCCATCGAAATTATTATCAGCCTTTTCAAACTTGCCGATAGTTTCGTTTCTAAATTCTGTTAGATTTTTGTTTAAATTATCTAACTTCTTATTAAAATTAATTTGCTTTGAGGCTTTTTGCTCTTTCATAAAATGGAAATAATTAATTAATCTATTTTAAATTTACATTTTTCAAAACTGGAAGTCAAACCAATTTTTTATTTAATACTCCAAAATTTCCATTCGTGAGGTTTATCAACGCTATAAAATCTCAAGTGCAGAAAATCATTTAAATCACTTATAAAATGTCCTATACCAAATGATATCGCAGATATTCCCCAGAAGTTTTTATAAAAAATAACCCCAATAATTATAAAAATTAAGCCATAAATCCAGTGATGAGGTGCTTTTAAATGCCCGCCATATTTATCTCCAAACCTGCCAATAGCAAATCCTATAAAGGCAATTACTAGTTGAACTAAGATATCTATAATGCCGTTCATGGCTAATAATTAAATAAAGATAAAATACTTAAAATGGATGAACAAATCTTGTGTACGCGATCGCTAATGAGGTAGGTCAGACAATAAAGAATATATAAATATAGCTTGTGCTAAAACTTAAAGAACCTATTGAACAATATAATTGATCATCAGTATTTTATTGATATTCCAATTTTTT
>PFNU01000090.1 GCA_002792135.1 bacterium (Candidatus Torokbacteria) CG_4_10_14_0_2_um_filter_35_8
ATCCAAGAAGAATTAAGAGTAATCCTACAAATGAGTTATTTAAGAAAATACGGAAAAACATTACAAATTGATTTGGTGATGCGACTTTGGAAAGTGTTTCTGAAAGGGATTTTAGAAAGATTAATTTTAAAGAATTGGGTAAAAAGAAACCCAAAACTCCTCCTAATACAAAGATTAATGTAATAATAATTAGGACTAATTTGTACTTTCTTAGAAGATCAAGAGTATCTTTAAGAGTTTGTTTAAATATAGTAGTCTTCATGCGAGTTTTTTAATTTTATTAATTGTAAAAAGGATAGCGCCTTTTGCAGGAAATCCCTTGTGAATTTTTTGGACCATTTTATGCCATTTATTATTTGTAAAATATTCAGCTTTTCCTTTTAGTTCATAACCTATATTTTCGTTTCTATTCCAAACTACTAAGGCAACATTCTTATTTTTCTGAATATTATCAATTGTCTCAACCATATAATTATCCCCGATAAGGACCTGATTTTTTGAGACAACTTTAACATCTCCAATAGCAATACAGTGAGGATTTTTGTTTTCATCGCAAGTTGCAAATGCTAGGATATTTTCTTCAATTAGCTTTTTTAATTCTTTGGTTATTTTGATCATGCTTTTATTTTACTGAAAGGAGCTTTAAACTTTGATTTTTTAAAGTCTTCTGGTAAATCCCATTCTATCAATTCGAATTTATCATTTAATTGAGAAGGAGCTATCCATTGTAGTCTTATAAACGGTCTTAATTCTAGGAAAGTTTGCTTGCCTAATTCTTTTTATTTCCTAAGCCATTTTTATAACTATAGCACTAAACTTTAAAACTTTAAAAATGCTTGACTTTTTTGATTAATTTTTCTATGTTCCTGAATGTGAAGGCAAACACCTGAAAGACTGAAAGAAGGAGGTAAGAAAAATGAGATGGTATTGGTGGCTCCTGGTAGCCGTATCTGTTATTCTGGGCGTCTTCACCTTGATGCCGGCTCCTGCCAGCAAGCCCTGTCTGATTGGCTACTACGCTTGTTGTAGTTTTGTGCCCATCAGTACAATAATCTGTTGGGCGATGGCAGGTATTTTCTACTGGTTAGGACGTAGGACGTACGCCAAAAAGGAGTAAGAAAAAGTAGGAGGAGGAAAATAGGGGTGTGCGCGATTTTTAGAGCACGCCCTTATTTAATTTTTCGCACATATTATTATATTAATATTTCTATTAACCAAATATTTTCTTTCTTAATTCCTTCTTCTCTTTCTTATTCACCAAAGCCTCATACATTTCAAATTTTAAGTCTTTTGATATAGCGCTCCTTTTTTCTCGACATAGATTCAGGAATGCTTTGAAGCTAACTAGTTTCACTTGTATTTTTTCTCCGCTATCTAATTTTTGCTCTGCAACTTTTTTACAGTTTTTTGCAATATAAATATATTCATGAAAATAAGTTTTGCTATCCCCAAAGTATTCATCAAAGAAAATTACTTTTGAAGGTTTGTATCCAGTTTCTTCTAATAATTCTCGTAAGACTGTAGTTTTTGGATTCTCATTTTTTTCTATTTTTCCTGCAGGCAAAGAGGAAAAAAGAGATCGTCTTGGTTGTTCTTGCTTAAGAAACATTATTTTCTTTCCAACAGTTGCAATAATATCAACTGTTGGCTTGCGTTCTGCCATTTCGAAAGTCTCAAATGAGCCATCAAACATTTTTTGTTGCCATTGATATATATTAAAGATTATTCCTTTGAATATTTGTTTTGCATTTTTCGGAATTTTCATTTTGAGTTTTGCATTTTTAATTTTGAATTTATTGTATTGTACCCTATATTAATATAAAATTAAACTAGTTTTTAATATGTTAAAAATGACCCCAAGGATTCTCATTACTCCAAAAATTAACCCTGATTTAGATGGTGTTGCTTGTGTTTATGCTTATAGTTATCTATTAAATAAAAAGAGTAAAAATACTACAGGAGGTATATTTGGTAAACTCCATATTGAAGCACAATATATCATTGATCGATTTAAGATTACTGATATTAGTTATTCTCCTGCTGATAATTTTGATAAGTTTATTTTGGTTGATATGAGTGAACTTGCAGGATGTCCAGAAGTAGTTAGAGCAAAAGATGTAATTGAAGTAATAGACCATAGAGAATTTAACAAAGCATCCAAGAGTTTTCCTAATGCTAAAATTCAGATAGAAAAAGTCGGAGCAGCTGCAACTTTGATTACTGAAAGATATTATGATGAGAATATAAAAATTGATAGGAATTCTGCGATTTTACTTTATTCTGCAATTTTTTCTAACTCTTTGAATTTCAAAGCAAAAGTTACTTCAGAGAAGGATAAGAAAATGGTAAAGTGGTTGGAAAAGCAGGCCGAAATTCCAAATGGGCTTATTCATGATATGTTTTTAGCCAAAACTAAATTTTCTGAAGAAAATCTTTCTGAAGTTTTGAAAGGTGATTCTAAAGAGTATGTATTTGGTAATAAAAAAATCGGAATTACCCAATTAGAGATTGCTGAACTTGAAAATTTAGTAAGAAATAATCTTTCTCAAATACTTAAAATTTTAAATGAATTTAAGCAAGAGAAAGATCTTAGTATGGCATTCTTGACTTCTTGTGATTTAGAAAAAGATTTTAACTTGTTTGTGACTTCGGATAAGGAAATGCAGGAGTTACTTGAGAAGATTTTTAAGGTTGATTTTAAGGATAATGTTGCAAGAAGAGATGGTTTGATACTAAGGAAGGAGATTATTCCTCTGGTTATAAGGAATACATAGTTTCTTAGTAAGCTATAGTAAGAGTTTTGTGATACGGCTTATCGTCCGGCGATTTCTTTTGTCCCATAAGCCATAAGTAAGAATCAATATCCATGCTAGAAATCTTAGGTATTTTTGTTTTTAGTTTATTTTTGATTAGTTCGATTGCCCAAATCATATTAGCTCTTATTTCTATTTCCTCTTTACTGTCTTTTGGAATAAGAATTTTATTATCGATTTTTTCTGCCAAATCTTGTGAGTATCCTAGGATTCCTAGTTTTCGAAGGGTTTGGGGAATTTTATAATCAGCAAATGCTGTTAAGTTTTCTACATTTTTTAGTTTGCCATAACTTTTTCCTTTGAATGTTCTATAGATATCTGATATTAAAAGCTGGGCACGTTTATGAAAGCAAACTTTTTTGTTGTCATAGATTGAGTAGTCATTGAAGGAAGGAAAGTCTGTAGTAATTATTTTTAATAATTTTAAGGCATCGTTTTTACTGCTGTTGATTATATTTTTAAAATCTCCTTTATATTTTTGAGTCATGGTCTTCCCTACTTCTCTTAGAATTTCTAAACGTTTTTGAAAAAGAGGGATTTTGATATTCCCTTTTAAGATCTCTTCTAATTCTTTTTTTGTAATATTTGATAGATAATTAAAATCAAGAATTGGTTTACTATAATCTATTGCTCTTTTTAGAGCGCAAATCATACCCCATACCCCATCATATTCTTTTCCTTGATACTTAATAGTCCATTTTGGTTCTCCCCAGTAACAGAAGTTAATAGAATTAAAGACAAAAAGAAAATTTAGTTTCTTTTTACTATGTAAGTTTAATAAACGAGTTGGGGAGCTTTCCATCCAACGTTGCATATCTTCCAGTTTAAAATCTTTGCATAATTCCCTAATTTTTTCTGGGTTTATCTTTACGTATTGAGATTTTTTGATAACTGGTTTTATTGTTTTTAATATTTGATTCATTTGCTCTTAGATTATTTTTAATTTCTTAAACCAATATTCCCACACGGGCTCTAGTTTTAATTTCTTGATTTCATCTACAGAATACCAACCTATGAATTTTGTTTCTCTGTAGTTTTCTTTGGTTTTCCCAGAAACTTCGCAATCAAATAGATGCCAGAAGTGGACTTTTACTCCTTTGCTACACCAATTCCAGTCCAATTCTTCTTTAAAAACTAATTCATGTTTCTCAATTTTAAGCTTGCTTTCTTCTTCAACTTCTCGCAAGAGCGCTTGTTTTGGAGTTTCTTCTTTATCAATATGTCCTGCAATTCCCGCAAAGCCAAAAGGAGGTTGTGCTCTATCGATTAATAAATATTTATTACCTCTTTTAATTAAAGCGCCCACCGAGTAATGCATTAAGTTTCCTTTTTTAGATTTTCCTTGTTTTGGAATGGACATGAGCATTGCTTGAGTTACTATTTCTAAATAGCGTGGAATATTTTTTTTGACCAAATCGGCTTTTTATGGTATAGTCTCAAAAGTAATTAAAAAAATCTTTTAAAGGAGGAATGTAAGATGGGGAAGATATGGACAAGTATGCTGGTTGACCCCGAAGAATTAGAGAAGAAGTTTCCTTTCTTTAACAAGCTATTCCAGGAATTTTATAGGAGGAATTTGCCTCCTAAAGTACGATTTAGGGTTGCCCTACCCGAGGAAAATCCACAGGAATCTCTTGATTCTATCGTGGTGCAACCCATAGACGTTCCGGCCCTTTTTGATCCTGGAGGCGATGATGTATATAAGTATCTCGTCATTGGGGGTAAGGTTCTAGATGTAGAGACGCCTCCTCAAATTAATGATACAGTTGGTAACCTCGAAGAAGTTTACTTGGTAGTTATTGAAACATCGGTATTAATCGAGGAGGAAAAAAGAGAGACGGGACGACTAGAGATGGTTTGGACTATCATTGGCAATAAAGGCAATAAATAATTCTCTAAAGTCCTTTGATTCTCTATAGAGAAATTATATCGCTTGATATAAAAGTATCTATAGGGAATTTTTTATTTAATAAAAAATCTCAACTTCTTTTCGCTTCCTTTGAGCTTTGGATTTATACCAACTCTTTTTCTAGATAGAATATTTTTAGGATTGATAATTACTCCCCTATCCTCGATAAATATTGTATCTTTTGTTAAATCTTCGCCATAAAGATTCATATTAATCCCAAAAGACTTACATAAATTACCTGGAGATTTTGTAAGATCAGAAATTTTTCTTACCTTTCTTCTAAAGTTTTCTTTCATTATATCTATACCTTTTTCGCAGGGGTGACATATT
>PFNU01000065.1 GCA_002792135.1 bacterium (Candidatus Torokbacteria) CG_4_10_14_0_2_um_filter_35_8
GGGGCAGTATCTTAGAAACCAGTTCTTATAAAGATGAATAAGTTAATAGATAATATAATTAATGATATTATAAAAAACCTTGCCAACTTTCGTGCATGGTATCTTTTTATTGCCATTTATTTCTCTGTGGTTGGAAGGTTCAACTAGACTAAATAGTAAATTAAGTTAAATTTAGATAAATTGGACCTCCTGACTAAAAGGGAGGTTTTTGATTTTGGTTTTTTATCATGAGAGATGATAGAGATGAATTAAACAAAAAATTTCATAGTTTGATCTCTCAATATCTTTAGAAAATAGACAGGAGATTAAATTATAAAAAAGGAGGTACAAAATGGCAGATAAAGAAACAACAGTTGAAAAAGGTAAACTTCCCTCTCTTTCTGGAAAGACTGTAGAGCAAGTAATAGATGAGATAAACAGAGGAAAAGGAACAGAGCAAACTAAAAAAACAGAAAAGTAAAGAGAAGAGATTATAGTAGGAATGATAATTTTTTAGAGAGATTAGTTGTGGCAAATTATCAAAAACAAAAAATCATTAAGGAGGCGAAAAATGGTTCAAGATTATGAAGGTGGAGGATTATGGTCTGTGTTCTGTGCGTGTTCTGTGACAGAAGGCCAGCTCTCGATGATGTTAGAGATGGGGGGGCAATTGAAAAGCGGGATACCTGATGAGATGGTCAAGGGGAGATCGAGCAAGATAAGGGGAAGCTTATCGAACGAAGCAGATCGACTCCGAGTCTATATTAAAGATGTGAAGCAGGATGAAGAGGTGGAACAGGATGGTACTAAGACCAAAGCACTCGAGTTGACACAACAGGTATTAGCCGCAGTCGAAAGAACTCAACAACTTCTGACGCAGATGGAGAGAAGAGATAACTCAGGGAGACCGATAGTGGACCAGGTGCAAGAACACCTGCAAAATGTACAGCGCTTAGGATCAGAACTTCGAACCAAGGTAGAATTCGGGTTCTAGATAATTACGGAATTGATAAAGTAATGATTGTTTTTAGGGATTAGTCGTTTCACGACCGATCCCTTTTCTATTACTTAGACTTTGAATATCAAAGAGAAAAAGTGGCAGATGTTCATATAATTTATTTAGATCATTAGATACAAATAAAAAAAGCTTATAGTTCAAAAAATAGTTTTGATTTACCGAATAAATCTGAAGCTAAGAAAAAACTTTGAAAGAAAGGAGAGTTATCTTTCCACTAACAAAAAGCTCGTATAATTCTCTTTATTATCCTGCAAATCCTCATCAATTATCTCCAAATCATAAAGCCTACTTAAAACCTTGGGACCTAAGATGGCAATATCTTTAGAAAGCTTACCTTTGGATAAAGCTTCTGCTAACTTGGCAGTGTCAATCAGATTACCTTTACCACTTGCAAGTTTCATCTTTGGATATTTTCTCTTTAAAGTAGCTTGGCACTGTTTTAAGGCTTGGGGATGAGCCATGATAGTGTCGATTTTTTTAATATCAACATCTTTTCTTTTCATTAAAAAGTGCCTAATGATAATCGCAAACTCTTTCCTAATTTTGATCCTATATTTTGCCATTCCATAAATAGACTCCTGAACAAGTCCTCCCACAGAATTTTCAATCGCAAAAATACCATAGTCAATATTTCCTTCTTTTAAGTTCTTTAATACTTTTTCAGTAGTGTATAGATACTTTATTTTAAAATCTTTTATCTTGTTCTTTTTGGCATAAGTGAGAATTGCTTCTTCGTTAAAGCTCCCAACTCCTCCCTGGATTCCATAAGTTATATGATTAGAGTTAATCTGCTTGGGTAGCAGTTGATTATATAACCTATTATAAACCTTCCCCAGTCTTATCCGCATGTTTTTTGTATAAGGATTGTAATTTTGTAAATTTAAGAAAAGCTCCCAGGTATCATTGCAAGTTTGATCTTTGATTTCATGAAGTTTTTTAGCACCGAGAGTATCAATTTTAGTCTCTTGAAAATTTAAGCCTTCAAGTAATCTTCCTACGAAGTGGGTTACACCTTGAGAATTGGCAGCAAGCTTGTCGTGCTTTTTCGCAGACATTTCTGCAATTTTTAATCCTTTTTTCTTAAAATAATTTTTCCAGAAACTATAATTCTTACTATCTGTCATAAACTTATCGAGTACTATTGGAAGATTTTTAAATCCATTTTTACTACTATCAGGTCCGAACATAGGGTGAGTAAGTAAACTTTGAGTTTTAGTATTTTTTAAATATTTCTTAAATATTTTGGCTGGATGAAGCTTTACAGAAAGAACATCTATTAGTAAATGATCTTTGAAATACTTTTTATGACTTGAAATGACTTTTTCAAATGTGGAAATCGGTACAGCAAAGAAGATAGTGTTGCTTTCATAAATTTCTTTAACACTTTTTGCGATTTTGGCGTTCTTATTAAGTTTGACATCTTTGTATGCTTTTCTATCTTTATCAAAAATTGTGATAGAGAAGTCGTCTTTAAATAATTGATAAAGAGTTTTCCCAAAGCGGCCAAAGCCGATGATGCTTATTTTGCGCATGATGTAATTAATTAATAATAAATAAAAAAATCCCCTTTTAGCTGGGGGGAATTCTTTTTAAAAAGATATTTTTAATTTTTAAACTTTAATTTTTGAATTTACTAAACCCCAGCTTTCTAAAGCGGAAAAAATAAAAGAAGAAAAAGTTAAATTGTCGGCTGGGATTTTTTTGCATAATTTGAATTTGGTAGGAATGAGACGACGCCTCATTCCCATATTTTATTTATTTAATGATTTGTTTAAATCCCATAAAGAATCTGCAGTCCTGAAATATCAGGTGTCTCAAGTGTTCTCTTTTTAGTTTCACCATATGCGGAGTAGCCGTACATTGTTACTTCTTTACAGGAATCAGAATAAGTGTCATTGAGTCCTGTCGTATGTCCTAGTTCATGAGTTGCGATATTTTGGAGATCCATTAGCGTAGCATCAATTTCCGCATCACCCCAAGCAAAATCAGTGTCAAACATTATGTCAAACTGGGAGATGTAGCGGGAGTTTGGTTTACCAGAGAAATATCCCCATATTCTCGTTACAGCAATGACGCCATTCTGTGGATAATTTCCAAAAGAAACTTCATTTCGGCCATCAGCATAAGTATCAAAATCAGCAGTATAATCTTTTGTAAAGTCGCCAAAAATTTGAGTGCTAGTTTCATTATCCC
The DNA here is from genome assembly GCA_002792135.1 of bacterium (Candidatus Torokbacteria) CG_4_10_14_0_2_um_filter_35_8. Taxonomy (GTDB): domain Bacteria; phylum Patescibacteriota. The sequence goes on from PFNU01000065.1 coordinate 3,191, forward strand.
AAGTTGAAGCAGATACTTGAATGGTGTTTAGAACATCTTCTTCAGTCATTCCCGAGTTAGTAGGGTTTATCAAGACATTTTCTGTCTCAATTAACTTTGCTTTACCACTGATAAAACCATAGCAAGTTTCACCTTTGGGTCCTTTGCCAGGCTTACCTGGTTTATCTGGTCTGGCATGATGGATAATAGTGAAGACTTCAAGGGCAGGAGCATTATCTATAGCCTGTCTAGGAATAACTACGGTTACCCCCGCAGGTTTAACTTCAGCAGGCATACGATCAATAGCTGAGGCTACAGGAGCTATCATCAAAGCTACAATAAAAAAGAGAATGGCTTTCTTCATGATTTTTAAAAATTACTTATAATTTTATTTGATAGTGTTTAAAAATTAGCAAAGTTTGATGACATAAAAATTGTTGTGATTTAAATCTACATCTTTTGGAAAAAGAAGTCAAATTTTTTCTTGACAGATATTCTGTACTTGCTATATTTATCATAGAGATAGTTTAAAAATTGTAAAATCTGAAAGCTGGATCCCGGATTTATTTTCCGGGGTTGGGTCTAGCTTTTCTACTCAAGGGACGTAGAACGTCCCAGGGAATGTAGAATACATCCCAGGAAATGTAGTACATTCCAAGATAGACAGATGATCTTTGCGCAAGTGAAGATCCGGCACCCTCCGTAATCATAGGGAAACTGATGTCGTACTCCAAAGTCCGTTTGAGGCCGGACAAGTAAGTAGACTTGAGTCAGTAAAGTGGTTCTAAATCCGTTTTGCTGACGGATTTTTTTAATCCGCCAGAATAGATTTAGAACAAAGAAGGTGGTACCACGGGATCTTTTATCTAAAAAGACCTCTCGTCCTTTCATCTAAGTTTTTGTACTTGGGTGAAAAGATGGGAGGTTTTTTAATTTAAAAAAAGAAAAAAAAGAGGGATAAAAAATGGAAAGAACAATCGGTATCGAGAGAGGATGGTTTATCATATGTAACGGTAGTGTAGTACCTGCTATAGACGAGCTTCTTCCTGTACTTTGGAGAGAAGCAAAGAAGAAAAGATGGAGAAAGGAGCGATTTGGCTGGGAACTTTTTGCAGGACAGTTAGAAGAGAGAACTCCGCCAGCTTCTAGCATTGAAGAGCTAGTAGGTTATCTAAAAGAGAATTTTGAACTTATGGAGACTGTGTGTGGTTCTCTTGGTTTTCAGCTTATTTGCAAAGATTTTGTCGAGGAAAAAGATCTTGGTGAACTTCTAGTTAACCCATTCGATAAACGTCATGAGAAGATATGGTCTAGGATATCGGAAAAGCGTAGAGTTGCTGCTTCTCAAGTTGCAGCGATACATGTCCATGTTAGCACAAATTCAGAAGAAGCAGTAAAGATATTAAGCTATTGTAGGCGAGAAATTGTTGATCGGTTGTGTGCACTTGGAGATTTTTCTTGCGGCAGAAGACTTAGATCTTATAAAGAAATGGCTCAAGTATCTGGAGAACCACCTGTATTCACGTCCTTCGAAGAGATACTAAACTACATAGATGAACATGGTGGCGAGAGAAATGTTTGGGATCTTGTGCGCTATAAACCTTTCTCTACAGAAACAATTGAGTTTCGTATGTTTGGTGCAACTACTGACATAAAGATAATTGAAAAAATTATACAAGCCTGTATGAAAGTAGTTGAAGATGCTCTGGCAGTATAAAGTTATCCCTTACGGCTGTTCTTAATTTATATATTTTGAACAGCCTTTCTCTTTTCTTGTAACTTTATTATTTTTTAA
>PFNU01000083.1 GCA_002792135.1 bacterium (Candidatus Torokbacteria) CG_4_10_14_0_2_um_filter_35_8
TATCCTATTTTTGAATTTTTAACTTTGAATTTTGAATTTACTAACTCCTAACTTCCTAATCCCTATAACCTAACCCCTATTCCCTAATCCCTCTGAATAATTTTAAAATAAACATCTTTCGGAATCTCCACAGACCCTAAAAGGGTCATTTTTTTCTTACCTTTTTTCTGTTTCTTGAGGAGTTTGTTTTTTCTCGTTACATCTCCTCCATATAACTTTGCTGTTACATTTTTCTTCAAAGCAGAAATCGTTTCTCTAGCAATAATTTTGCTACCTATTGATGCTTGCAATGCGATAGGAAATAAAGCTTTTGGGATTAATTTCTTTAACTTAATAAGAATTCTCCTTCCTTCAGATTCTGCTTTTCTTCTTGGTACAATTTGCGAAAAGAAAGGAGCAAATTTCCCTGCAATAAGAATATCGAGCTTTACTAAATCATTTCTCCTAAAATCTAAGATTTTATAATTTAAAGATGCAAACCCCGAAGAGATACTCTTAATTTTATCATAAAAATCAATAATAATCTCTCTAAGTGGCATTTCATAAGTTACCCTCACCCTACCTTCACTTAAAAAATCAGTGCTAACATACTTTCCTTTTTTTATTGTACAAAGCTTTAAGATTTGACCTAAATACTTAGAAGGAGTAAGAATTTCTACTTGAGAATATGGCTCTTCAATAGACTCAACTAAATTTTGATCTGGCATTTCTTGAGTTGAAAATATCTCTTTTTCCTTACCATCTTTAAAATTTATTTTGTATCTTACCTGAGGAGTAGTAACAATTAAATCTAGACCAAATTCTCTTTCGAGTCTTTCTTTTGTAATTTCTAGATGCAAAAGTCCTAAAAAACCCATTCTTACACCCTGTCCCAAAACATCTGACCCTTTCCAGGGAAGTTCCTGAATCTCTAAAGAAGAGTCATTCAACTTTAACTTTTCTACTTTTTGTTTTAGGTTTTCACTTCCTTTTATATCTTTTTCAAAAAAATTAGCAAAAACTTTAGGAATAGGTACTTTGTATCCAGGAAGGGGTGTATCTATAGGATTTTCTGCTAAGCTCACAGTATCGCCCATTCGAGAGTATTCTATCTTTTTAAGGCCTGTTACTATATAACCTATATCGCCCGCAGAGAGCCTTTCTTTTTTTATCAACTCGGGTTTAAAAACACCCACTTCCTTCACATCTGATGTTTTCTTAGATGAAAAAAGAAGAATTTTATCTTTCGCAGAAATCTTACCGTCAAAGACTCTTACATAGACAATTACACCTTGATATGAATCATATAAAGAGTCGAAAATTAAAGCTTTAAAAGGTCTTTTAGAATCACCTTTTGGATACGGAATTTCTTTTATAATCTTTTTTAAAACTTCTTCTACTCCTCGTCCACTTTTAGCAGAACAACTGAGTATTTCGTTTTCTTTAATATTTAAGACTTTTACTATTTCTTCTTTTGTCTTATCAATTTCTGCATTAGGAAGATCGATTTTATTGACAACAGGAATAATTTTTAAATTTGCCTCTTGTGCCATCTCAAGATTTGCCAAAGTCTGTGCTTGAATACCACAGGTAGCATCAACAAGTAAAATGGCCCCTTCGCAGCACAAAAGCGACCTTGACACCTCATATGTAAAATCAATATGACCCGGAGTATCAATGAGATTTAAATAAAACTTTTTAACTCCTTTTCCAGTATCAAATTCGTATTCCATCTGCACTGGCCTTAACTTAATAGTAATCCCTCTTTCACGCTCTAGATCCATATTATCTAGAAACTGCTGTCTCATTTTATTTTTTGGAACAGTCTTAGTAATCTCTAAGAAACGATCAGAAAGAGTGGACTTTCCGTGGTCTATGTGAGCGATGATACAAAAATTTCGAGTGTTATGCATATATTCAACATATATACTGTTTCGAAAGGGATTTTAAGTAGTAAAAAAGAATTAGGAATTAGGAATCGGGGGATTAGGTTACTAGGCTACTAGGTTACTGGGGAACAATTCTACAAGCTAAGAAGCTACAAGCTAGATTTATTCGCACAGATATTCGCATCCCATTCGCATGATATTCGTATAAATTCGCATTACCTTTTTCTTATAACTTTTCCAGCGAGTTTCTCTGTGTGCTTTCCATTTCTTACCACAAACTTTCCATTAACTAAAACATGTTCTATCCCTTTAGGATATAAATAAGGATTCTTAAAAGTTGCCTTATCAGAGATCGTGTCAGGATCAAGTATTACTATATCTGCCTTCATATTAGAAGTAATAAACCCTCTGTCCCAAAGTCCTATTTTTTGTGCGGGCATGCTAGTCATTTTTCTTACTGCTTGCTCCCAAGTTAAAATCCCCTTTTCTTTTACATATTTTTTAAATATTCTAGGAAAAGTACCAAAAGAGCGAGGATGGACAAGCTCAGGTTTTTCACTATTCTCTTCAGAATAAGCAGCTCCACCTGTACCAATAATAGAAATAGAATCTTTAATTTCTTTTTCTATATTCTTTTCTGAAATGGAAAAATCAAAGCAAATTACTTGTCCTCTTCCCGCAAGCAAAACATTCACTACTTCTTCTTCTATCTCAACCCCTTCTTCTTTCGCAAGTTCTTCAATGCTCCTTCCCACCAATGCAGGATTAGAAGGACAAATTGCAATAGTCTGCTTATTATAATCTACACTACTTGCTTTAATATCAGAAATAATTCTTTCTCTAATGCTTTCATCTTTTAATCTCTCAAGAAACTTTTTCTTCCCTCCTTCATAAATCCAGAAAGGCAGGCTAGTATAAAGAGTGGATCCCGACGCAGGGTAAGGATAAACGTCAAAATTGAGATTTACCCCACTATCTCTTGCTCTACTTATTTCTTCTAAAACTTGACCCATTTTATTCCAATTCTTTTCACCTTTTATTTTGAGATGAGAAATCTCTAAAGATACATCAGAATTTTCTGCTACATTAATTGCTTCTTTTATACTTTCTAAGATATTATTTCTTTCGTTTCTTAAGTGAGTTGCATAAAGCCCCTCATCTTCTCTTACCACTTTTGTAAATTCTATTAATTCGCTTTTCTTTGTAGAGAAGGCATGTGCATAGACTAGGCCTGAAGAAATTCCAAATGCACCTTGGTCTAATGCTTCAGCAAGCATCTTTTTAGCAACCTCAAATTCTTCTTCTGTTAAATCTTTTGTTTCATCTCCTAAAAGACCCCTTCTTAAGTTACTATGACCTATTAAAGTTAAAAAATTACAAGAAAGGCCTTGTCTTTCAATTTGCTCAAGAAATTCATCTAATAAAAGCCAATTTACATTTGCTTCTCTGATGTCTGCCCACTTCTGAATAGTATTAATAATATCTCCTGAAGTAAGAGGAGCAAGCGAAGACCCACAATTTCCGCAGACGATGGTTGTCACTCCCTGCATCACCATGCTATCTAACGTTGGAAGATCAAGAAGGGTCCAATAGCTATCAGAATGATTGTGAATATCTATAAATCCTGGCGTAACATAGTGTCCTTCTGCATCGATAATTTCTTGTGCTTTTTCATTTTGTAAATTTCCTACTTCCCTAATCTCATCATCTTGAATTCCAACATCTGCCTTAAACATTAATTTCTCAGTACCATCAATTACGGTACCATTTTTAATGATAATATCGAGCATAGATTTTTTTAATTAAAAATTCAAAATGCAAAATGCAAAATTATTATTTTTAATTTTTAACTTTGAATTTATTTCATCCTCTTCCAATAATACCTAGTATCAATCCAATACTTGCTGTTACTGCACCAATAACCCAAAAACGCATGGTTACCTTAGTTTCTGGCCAACCGATCGCTTCAAAATGATGATGAAGAGGAGCACACAAAAAAACTTTTCTTTTAAATACTTTTTTAGAAAAGATTTGAATAATATCAGATAGAACCTCCATTACAAAAACAAATCCTATAATAGGAAGTACGAGAGAAGAGTTTGTAAGCATGGCAATCACCCCTAAAGTTGCGCCAAGAGATAATGATCCAGTGTCTCCCATAATAAATCGTGCTGGGTAAATATTAAACCATAAATATGCCAAAAGTGCACCCATGATAGTACCACAGAACGCAGCAATACCGATTTGGCCTCTTATAAGTGCAATTCCTGCAAACGCACCAAAGGATAATGCTAAAAGTCCCCCAGAAAGCCCATCGAGTCCATCAGTAATGTTTACAGCATTAGTTGAAGAGATAATCACTAACACAAAAAAAGGAATGTACCAGGCTCCGATAGTTAAATCCCCTACTCCTGGAACATGAATATAATTCCATTCAAGTTTGTAATAAAACCATAAAGCTCCCAGAAGAGCAATAAGAATCATTATCATAAGTTTGGACTTAGCGCTTACGCCAAAGAATTTTCCAATACCTCTCACATTAAGATAATCATTTAGAAACCCTAAAAGCCCAATAGAAACTAGAGCAAACAAAGGAAGCCAGGTTTGAGAACGGGAAAGATTAAAAAGATAAGTAATAATAAAAACTACCAAGATAATTAAAATTCCTGCACCAGTGGGAAGTAATCTTTTATGTTTTGCAGCATGAAGTTTATAGTAAACTGGAGTCCTCTCCCTATCAACAGCAGAATATTTCTGAGGTTTTTTCCAAAACTTGTATTTAAACATAAAATAAGTCATCACTGGTGTGAGTATCATTGATACTATAAAAGCAAAAGAAGAAAGGGAGAATATACGAATAAGATTTGGGATGTGTTGCATAGGTTTTGAAGAATGAGAATGAATTTGGCTATTTACATTTTATATCAAACGTAGGAACGTTGCAATGTAATGTTCCTAAGATAGAGGAACGAGATTAATCGTGTTCCTACTTAAAGGATTAACGCAGACCAAAGAACTCTTTAATTATCTCCTGAAGTTTATTAGAGATACGAGTCTCTATTTGTTCTTCTACTTCTTTCATTCT
>PFNU01000121.1:0-4362 GCA_002792135.1 bacterium (Candidatus Torokbacteria) CG_4_10_14_0_2_um_filter_35_8
GTGTAACCCTTGACTGTTAACTATACAGCTTGTACCGTATTACGGCACTTGGCACGTACTACGTGCCTTGTAGCTTCTTAGCTTTTTACGTATCATGGGCCTTGTGGATAATGAAATTCTAAAAACCCTAATTTTCAAAATTCAAAATATGTTAGGCTAGAGGTTCTAATAGTTTTGAATTTTAGATTTTTGTCATTAGTGCTTGTTTTCAGCCCCAGGCTTCATCCGCCCGAGGCGGAGATCCGTCTTGGGACGTAGTACGCGTCCCTTAGATGGATATTTTTTAACTTTAAACCTTCACGGGGTTGACCGCAGAAGATTTAAAAACTATAATTCATTTAGAAAGACTTTATACTTCTTTTCTATTAATTAAGTTTGAATATTTTAGGGGCTCAAATTAGAATATCTGGAATTATCTTAATTTCATTTTTGTAGGCTTTAAACTTCTAAAACATTATACTATTAGTGTAAAGTAGTATAATAGTCTTTAAAAACCTTTAGTTAATTCTTAATTTAAGAAAGGAGGTGACTTTTAGATAATGGACAACGAGACACAAAACCAGCCACAACAGCCTGAGCAACCTCAGGAACAACCACAGCAAGCAGCGCCAGCTCAACCTCAACAACAAGGAGACGAGAAAGATATTGCTGAAAATAAATTATGGGCTGTTTTAGGTTATTTGGGCATTCTTTGTCTTATTCCACTTTTAGCAAAAAAAGATAGTCCCTTTGCTCAATTTCATGCAAAGCAAGGTCTTGTTTATATGATTGCAGGACTTATCTTAGGCTTTGTCTCCTGGATTCCTATTTTAGGGTGGATCGTGGGCGCTATAGGAGGCCTTGTAATGTTTGTACTTTGGATTATGGCTATTATTAAAGTTTTGTCAGGTCAGTATTGGGAAATGCCTATTATAGGGCAATTTGCTAAGAAAATTAATATCTAAATACTTGAATTCTTGTTAATAGCAGTTGATACTCTCGATTTTTTTACTACTTCGCTTAAGTAATATCAAAGGCAGTGTGTGCTTCGAAGCTTATTTATTATTTCAGAAACAATTATAAATATTTAGATAAAGCTTCGTAATATTACCTTTTGGATTATAAAAGCGTAAGGGCATATAAACCGAGAGTATTGCTAGTGTTAATAAGTCGAGTTAGGTGATAGGGAATAGAAAATTCAAAATAATCTAGGTGATAGGGATTAGGGATTCATAATTCTTTTTTAATATATGAGAAGAACGAAAATAGTTTGCACAATCGGGCCTTCTACTTTTTCTTATAATATTTTACTTAAGTTGGCTAGAGAAGGAATGGATGTTGCGAGACTAAATTTTTCACATTTTCCTTCAGGAGGTTACAAAGAAGCCCGTGAGGTTATCAAAAATATTAGAATAATCTCTAAAAAAGTTGGAAAACCAATTGCTATTATTCAAGATCTTCAAGGTCCTAGAATAAGAACAGGAGACTTAAAAAAAGAGATAAAAGTACAATACGGAGATGAAGTTTTTATTTCTTGTCAGGGTGTAAAAGATAACAAAGATAAGGTAATCCCAATAACATATCCTGATCTTTATAAGGATGTGAAGAAAAAAGATCGTATCTTAATAGACGGAGGAATGGTCGAGTTAGAAGTCGTAAGAGTCAGTAACAAAACAATTAAGTGTAAGGTAATAACTGGTAATGTTATTAAAGGAGCTAAAGGAATAAATGTTCCTACTACTTCTCTATCGATTACTTCTTTAACAGAAAAAGATAAAAAAGATTTAGAATTTGGAGTGAAAAACGATGTTGATTTTGTAGCTTTATCGTTTGTAAGGAAGGCAAAGGATGTGAAAGATGTAAGCTATATTGTTAGAAGATTAGAAAAGAAATATCAATCTAAATTATCTGATAAGAAATTTTTAAGAGATAGGAAAGGAGACCTGCGGTATATCAAGATTATTTCCAAGATAGAAAAACATGAAGCTATTGAAAACTTTGATGAAATACTTACAGCAAGCGATGGTATTATGGTAGCAAGAGGAGACCTTGCTGTTGATATTCCTCAAGAAGAAGTACCTTTAGTACAAAAAGAAATTATCAGGAAATGTCTTCTTGCTGGCAAGCCAGTGATTACGGCAACTCAGATGTTAGGATCTATGGTGACAAATCCTAGACCATCAAGAGCAGAACTTTCTGATGTTGCCAATGCTGTATTAGATAGAACAGACGCTACAATGCTTTCCGAAGAAACTGCAATTGGGGATTATCCTGTCAAGACAGTAGAGGTTATGGATAAGGTAGCAAGAGAAGCAGAACTACTTCAAGAACCCTTTTCTTCTAAAGAAATATGTTATCATACCCCTTCTGCAATAAGCAAAGCAGCATGCAAGCTTGCTTTTGAATTAAGTGCGAGTTTAATCCTTGCTTTTACTAGTACTGGATTTACTGCTAAAACTATTTCTAGATTTAGACCAAGAATACCAATTATTGCCCTTACTCCTTATAAAAAAGTGTATTACCAACTTTCCTTGTCTTGGGGAGTTATGCCTTACTTTTTCCCTTTTGGTGATAATTTGGATGATGCTATTGGAGAAGCAGGCAAATTCATTAAGAAGAAAAAATTAATAACAAAGAAAAGTAAAATTATTATTGTTACAGGACATCCTTTAAGAAGTCTGAGATTAGGAGATACAAATTTGATTAAGGTGCAGGAGATATAGGTACTAGGTACTAGTAAATGATAGATACCAACAGAGGTTGTAAATTTTAAACATTATTTGTAGAGACGCAAAATTTTGCGTCTCTTTCTTGTTTTTGATAACTTGTCTCCTTGCTACTCCTTGCTACTTAAAAAAGCTTACTTTATAATAAAAAAAGATAAGGTATTTTAATAAAAGATTTTAAACAATTAAAACCATGACTCAAAGATCCAAAAAATTCATCCTCTGGTTTTCTGAACTTGGGATGTCTGATGTACCGCTTGTAGGAGGGAAAAATGCATCGCTTGGAGAAATGTATCGGAAGTTAGTTCCAAAAGGTGTAGACATCCCCGATGGTTTTGCTATAACCTCTTATGCTTACCGCTATTTTCTAAAAACAGCTGGAATCGAAAATAAAATAAAGAAAATACTCTCAGGTCTTGATATTCACGACATTAAAAGTCTTTCCTTATCTGGTTTTCAAATTAGACAGACTATTTTAAGAGCAAATTTACCTAGAGAGCTTGAAGAAGAGACTATCTCTGCTTATAAAAAGCTAAGTAAAATTTACAAAGAAAAAAATACTGATGTTGCGGTAAGGTCATCAGCAACCGCAGAGGATCTTCCCTCTGCATCATTTGCAGGACAGCAGGAAACTTATCTTAATATTCAAGGAGAATATGCACTTTTAGATGCTGTGAAAAAATGCTTTGCATCTTTATTTACTAATCGTGCTATTTCTTATCGAGAGGACAAAGGCTTTGATCATCTTAAAGTATTTTTATCTGTTGGGATACAGAAAATGGTGCGTTCTGATGTAGCATGCGCTGGAGTAATATTTTCTTGCGATACTGAGACAGGTTTTCGCAATGTGGTGCTTATTGATTCTTCTTATGGACTAGGAGAAAGTGTGGTAAAAGGTGAGGTGAATCCTGATGAGTATTATGTTTTTAAGCCAACACTTAAAAAAGGATTCAAGCCAATTATTGGTAAAAAATTAGGATCTAAAAAGACAAAGATTGTTTATAGTATAGAAGGAAACCAGACCACTCGTCATGTACAGGTTTCAGGCTCAGATAGAAAAAAATACACCCTGAAGGATAATGAGGTCCTACTACTTGCAAAATGGGCATCTTTGATTGAAGATTATTATTCGAAAAAAGCAGGCCGTTACATGCCTATGGATATCGAGTGGGCAAAAGATGGGCAGTTAAATAAACTATTTATTGTCCAGGCACGACCGGAGACTATTCATGCTGTAGCAGCTCCTAATATTTTAGAAGAGTATATGTTAGAAAGAAAGGGAAAAGTACTAGTAGAGGGTTTGAGCATTGGTTCTAAGATTGGGCAAGGGAAAGCTCATATTATAAAAGATGTAAGGGACATTAATAAGTTCAAAAAAGGTGAGGTGCTAATTACAGAAATTACTGATCCTGATTGGGAGCCTATTATGAAAATTGCCAAAGCAATTGTTACAAATTCAGGAGGGAGGACCTCTCATGCTGCGATTGTCTCACGAGAGCTTGGTATTCCTTGTATCGTAGGTACAAAAAACAGCACAGAAAAGATAAATTCAGGACAAAATATCACAGTAAGTTGTGCTGAAGGTGAAATAGGACAAGTATATTCTGGACTTCTTCCATTTAGAATAAAAAAGACTCGACTGGATAGACTTTCTAAA
>PFNU01000121.1:4405-9337 GCA_002792135.1 bacterium (Candidatus Torokbacteria) CG_4_10_14_0_2_um_filter_35_8
CCAATTATATTAAAATACACCCCCTTGCTTTGATTAATTTTAAGACTTTAAAAGACAAAGAAGTTAAGGAGAAAATTTCTAAAGTTACTTATGGTTATAGTGATAAGAAAGAATTTTTTGTAGATAAGCTTGCTCAAGGTATTTCCAGAATTGCCGCTTCATTTTACCCTAAAGAAGTAATTGTCCGTACTACTGATTTTAAATCATCAGAGTATGCAGGTCTTATTGGGGGAGAGTCGTTTGAACCCGAAGAAGGAAATCCCATGCTCGGCTTCCGAGGTGCAGCAAGATATTTAGATAAAAATTACCAGCCCGCCTTTAGATTAGAATGCCAAGCATTAAAAAAAGTCCGAGAGGATTTTGGACTTAAGAATTTAAAAATCATGATTCCTTTTTGTAGAACCATAGAAGAAGGAAAAGATGTCCTTAACATTATGGAAGAAGAAGGATTAATAAGAGGAAAAGATGGACTGGAAATTTATGTAATGTGTGAAGTTCCTTCCAATGTTATTTTGGCAGATGAATTTAGTAAAATTTTTGATGGATTTAGTATTGGCACTAATGATCTTACCCAGCTAACATTAGGAGTTGATCGAGATTCGGAGCTTGTAAGTAGGATTTTTGATGAAAGAAACGAGGCGGTTAAAAGATTTGTTAGGGAAGTAATCGAAACTGCTCATAAATATAAAAGAAAAGTAGGAATCTGTGGACAAGCACCATCAGATTATCCAGAGTTTGCAGAGTATCTTGTCGACTTAGGAATTGACTCTATGTCGATTAATTCTGATACTGTTTTGAAGACTATGGTTTTGGTGAGTAAGAAAGAGAGAAGGGGCTAGTGAATAAATTAAAAATTCAAAATTTAAAAATAGGATATTAGGGCTACTAGGTAACTAGGCTATGAGGGAGTGGAAAATGTCATTCCCGCCCCGTACTAAATACGGGATAAACTCCAACGGGAATCCATCTGGAGTTCTATTGCTTACGCTAAGTATGGATTCCTGCCTTTCATCCTTCTCAGTAGCTACGGAGAATGGGTCGCAGGAATGACATATTGTGTTATTCGTACAGTCATTCGAATTCAATTCGTCCGCCGTGGCGGATTCGTATTTATTCGTATTGCCTTTGCTTTATAGACTTTTTTGATTTTTGCTTTTTAAACTTTGAATTTGTCGGAGAGGTCGCATAGTTGGCCTAGTGCGGTTGCTTGGAGAGCAACTATATGCGCAAGCGTATCGTGGGTTCGAATCCCACCCTCTCCGCCAGTTGGTAAAGGCGAAGTTTGGCTCGCCCTCTGCGAGGGCTCGCCAGCCGATTTTGAGGGCAAAATTGAATATTTGTTTGATTGGGGAACGTTCCCATCTCCCCTTTATTAATTATGAAAATAAAAGAAGCATTAACAGGAATAAGCGAGACTATTGGTGGATTTATTTTGTGGATATTATTTATTGCCGCAATTTTTGGAGTAATTTATGTAATAAGAATACCGTTTGCTGTGGTTGCCTTCCCTGCTTTGGAGGCCCTACCAGAAGCAGAGAGAATTGCCCAAGAAAAATATCCTGATGCCGGACTAACAAGCGTAACTGCACATAAATATGAAATAATACAGATTGATTCGCCGGACAAAATTGAGACAAGGCAAACTGGAACCGTAGCAAAACCCTTACGCGATGATGGAACAGCCCAAGAATGGTATTTTGGATTCTATTCTTCTTCTAAAAAATCATCTCTTGGGATATATGTTGTGAAAAAGAAATTATCTAAAGAAATTAAAGGAAAAATATCAGTGCAGCGGGAAGAAAAGGACAAAGAGCGGCAAGAATTAGGGGGGGCAATTTTTGATCTTTTGGATTGGAAAATTGATAGCACCAAGGCAGTTGAAATTGCTAAAAGTGAGCTTGGCGACTTCTCTCCGGGCAAATTGACACTCAGAAAACAGTCAGATGGAATTCTTATTTGGGATGCTGAGTCAGCCAAACTTAAAAAATTTGCCACAGGGGGAGATATGTGGGGATGGGAAACGATTGCTGAAATTAATGCCAACTCAGGAAAGATTATAAGAGGAGAGTAGAAAATTATGAAAATTAGAAAAACAATCGGCGGAATAATTCTCTTTTTAATTTTAATTTTCTTGGCACTACTTTTACTTGATAGGGGTGGTTTTTTGAGCCGGGCTTCTCTTTCAGCAAGAGAAAGTTTTGAAAAGGCCTCAGAAACTCTTGAAAACCAAGGGAGGAAAGCAGTTCTTACTAAAATTTCTACTGGCGGTGTTTCGGTAGTTTGGAACCGTTCTATTTCAGAACAAGAAGTAGAAGGTCGAGGAGACCGCTGGCGTCTTTGTTTTTATTCAGAAAAAGAAGATAAGTTTATTTATTTTGAAAATACTACCAGGGAAAGATTGGAGGAAAAAGAGGAATGGGCATACCATATGTGCGTAGGAAATAAAAATGAAATAAATATTGAAAAATGGAAGATAGATAGCGAGAAGGCGGTTGAAATTGCCAAAAATAAAGCCAAAGAATTAGGAAAAGAGGAATTTATTATTGTGAGTATAGGACTTAGCCAGAAAGAAGAAAACAGACCTATTTGGCGGATTGAGCTTTTGCCTCAATATGTTGGGGGGAAAACAACTGGCTTAATAGTAACAATTGATGCTGAAACAGAAAAGGTAATAAAAGCTCAAGAAACAACTCGTTTCTTCAAAGAGATGTAAGGTCGAAATAATTAAATAAAATTAACTTTCAAAAATGAGAAAGAGTGCTATAATAAAACTGATAGCCAATATCTAACTATGAAAGCTGGAAAGATGTTAAATACAAGTTGCGTCATTATATTCTTGGTTATTCCTGCCTTAATTATTGTTGGAATATTGATTTTTGGTGAAAAAACTTCTCTTCTTTCTGCTAAAGAGAGTTATCAAAAAGCTTCAGAAATACTCGAAAATCAAGCAAGAGAAGCAGTTTTAACTAAGATTTCTGCTGGTTCTATTCCCAGAGATATTAGCGGTCCTATGTCGGCTAAAGAAAGAAGAGGTAGGGGCGACCCCTTGGATATTTGTTTTTATTTAAAAAAAGAAGATAAATTCATTTATTTTACTAATACTGGAAAAGAACAAGTTCAAGAGAAAGAAAGTAAAGGACATTGCTATGTTGAAGATCCCAGCGAGATAAATATTGAAAAATGGAAAATAGATAGCGAAGAAGCAGTTGAAATTGCTAAAAACAAAACCAAAGAACTGGGGAAGGGAAAATTTATTATTGTAATGCTCAAGCTCAGCCAGGAAAAAGGAAACGTTCCAATTTGGGAAATTGAATTTTTGCCGCCTAAAGTTGGCGGTGAAACCATTGGTTTAAAATTCACAATTGATGCTGAGGCAGGCGAGATAATAAAGACCGAGGAGCCGATACATTCTTATATAAATATATAAAAAGGAGAAAAAGTGTTTAAAAAAATCTTTATTGTGCCGATTTTGATGATGTTTTTGTTAGTTGGGGTGGCACAGGCGCAAACAAGCGATCTGCCAAAACCCGGAATGCTTCCTGACAGCTCTTTTTATTTTCTAAAGAGCTGGAAAGAGGGCATTGGAACATTCTTTACTTTCGGAGATCTTAAAAAAGCCGAAAGGTTTTTGAACCTTTCAGAGAAACGATTAGCCGAGGCTGAAGCTTTAGCCGACAAAAACAAGTCAGAGATGGCTGAAAGAGCAGTTGAGCGTTATCAAGAGCAGCTTAATTTAGCTCTCGCCAAAGCCGAGGAAGCCAAAGCCGAGGGCCTTGATGCTGACGAGGTTTTAGCCAAAGTTTCTGAAGCGACCCTCAAGCACCAAGCAGTTTTAGCTGAGGTTTATGAAAAAGTTCCCGAGCAGGCAAAAGAAGCTATCCAGCAAGCAATGGAAGCAGGTATGAGGGAACACGAGGAAGCTCTTGAAGCAGTTTCCGGTCAAAAACAAGAGGAAATAAGGCAGGAATTAGAACAGAAAAAACAAGAAACTGAGCAAAGACTTGAGGAAATTAAGCAGAGAATTCCTGGCGTGGCCATTACCACTGATATTATTGTCGGCTTTTGCGGAGAAACCGAAGCGGATTTTGGAAAGACGCTGGATTTATACCGCCAGGCAGAATTTGACCTGGCCTACCTCGCCCAATATTCTGTTCGGGCCGGCACCCAAGCCGCTAAAAGATTTAAGGATGACCTGCCGAAAGCGGAAAAACGCCGCCGGGAAAAAATATTAAACGATTTGGTGGCAAAGATTGCTCTCAAGAAAAATGAAGCGCTAGTTGGAAAGAAAGTATCCGTATTAATTGAAGCTAATAAAAAAAGTTTTTTACTGGGGAAAACGGACAGTTCTAAGGCAATCCGCCTTAATGGCGGATCAAAAGCGCTGGTGGGAGAATTTGTTTATCCCACCGTTACCAAAGCGCTGGCTTGGGGATTAGAAGGAGCACTAAAGAAAAAGCGATCGCTCAACTGATACAGTGATGATCGCTTAAATAGCAAGTGAGTAGAACTAAGAGAATAATTCTTCTAGTTCTTTGGGAATCTCCTTCCAATCAAACGGCTTAAACAAGCATTTGTCTGCTCCGGCGGCTATTGCCCGAATCCCTTCTTCCTGAGTTACCAAGCCGGTAATGCAGATGATCCGTGCCGGTTTGAAACCGTTCGCTTCTTCCTTTTTACGGATGAGCTTAATAAACTCAATTCCGTTTCCCCCGGGAAAATGTACGTCCATGAATATCAATTCAAAATTTCTCTCCTCAATGCATTCGAGGGTCGTGGATCCGTCTTTAGCGGTCCGGCAAAGAAATTTTCCTTTGCCGGCAAAGAATCCTTCCACGTACCGCTCCATCAGTGACCTGATCTCATCTTCGTCATCAACAACGAGAATAGCGGGCGCTGATTTCTTTTCATCCATGTCGGTTCTCCTTTGTTATT
>PFNU01000101.1 GCA_002792135.1 bacterium (Candidatus Torokbacteria) CG_4_10_14_0_2_um_filter_35_8
TTCTTTTATAAAAAACTAGAACGCTAGCTAAAAGTAAAATCATTGTTGAGAGAGGAGTTTTTACCAAAAAAGCAACTGGGAAATAATACCACCATCCCAAAGTTCGATAATCTCCCGCAAGATAAGAATCATGTCCGTATTTATTATGTGCTGCGACCATGATAAGTCCTTTCCAGAAATGAAAAGCAGGGATAGGAACTTTTTCGGAAAAAGCAAAAACAGCTTTTCCAAAAAAAGAATCTCTTTTAACTATTAATTCAATATTTTCTCTTGTTTCCTGGTCGGAAAAAAGAGTTTTTGCTTCAAATCCATAAAAAGCCCAGATTAAAAATAAGGTAAAGATGCAGAGGAAAATAGCAGGTTTATAGTAGCGAGCAATTGCCTTAAAAATTCCCTTGAAGAATCCTTCTATTTTACTTAAGAAATTGTTCTGATGCGACGCAAATGTTCCCTCTTGCCATTCAAAGATTAAGATTAGAACTATATAAACAGGAATAAGAAAGGCTGAGGAAAATTTTGCGAGCTGGGCAATAGCAAAAGAAAGACTTAAATAAAGAAGAGGACTAAATTTATCCCAAGAATTAATCTTAGGCTGATTTTCTTTTATTGATTTAAGGAATTTTCCAAGATAATAAACTGCAATAAAGAAAAAACAAGTAACCCCTGTATCAGTAGTAACAAGTCTTGAATGGGCAATGATATTAGAACTTAAGATATAAAAAAAAAGTGACAAAAGCGATGCTTTGGCACCAAATAACTCCTTTGACCACTTATAAATATAGATTCCAAGTAGAATCATAAGTAGTACATTTGGAAATCTTCCCCAAAATGTAATTACATCAGGATCTTCTGTATTGTGAAAAATAAATTCTCTTCCAAATCCCCACTGATCATTGTTTTTCCAAGTATCACTATCAGTGGGCGCATCAACATCTAAAAATAGTAAAGGAACTCCAC
Source organism: bacterium (Candidatus Torokbacteria) CG_4_10_14_0_2_um_filter_35_8 (assembly GCA_002792135.1). Lineage (GTDB taxonomy): Bacteria > Patescibacteriota. The sequence goes on from PFNU01000101.1 coordinate 958, forward strand.
TGAGCATTTTTACAAGATGAGGATGCTCAGGATTCATTCTCCGATCGTCTGTCACAAGATAGGAAAAACCTGCTGATAAATGTACTGATTCATCCATAGTGATGTTTTTTTGGTACATACTTGTAACAGCAAGAAAGAACATGATAAAAAGCATAAAAGCTGCCACAAAGTCGCTTTTTTTCTCCAGAAAATTAAGGACCTTTTGCCACATAGGTTGTTTTTTAAGTATAAATTAGTATATAATAAACCGTGAGTAGGAGCATATTGTACAATACACCCAGCTGGACAACATAACTTATCTACATTAACTCAAATGAACTCTAAACTTAATAATATTATACATCATCCTTTTTGGAAAGATAAGTTTACTTCCCTTTCTTTAATATCAGCAGTGCTTTTAAATATTATTCTCTGGATGATGATTTTTTTTGCTGTAGAACCTGCAGAAGAACCAATTGCTTTACATTATAACACATATTTTGGAGTTGATGTTGAAGGTTTGTATTATAAGCTTTATGTCTTGCCACAAACAGGAATAATTATCATGGTCATAAATTTTATCTTAAGTCTTCTTTCTTTCCGTCATGAAAAACTTACGGCATATTTCTTAAGTTTTATTTCTGTATTAGTACAAGTTTTTCTGATTATTGCTCTTTATTTTATAATAATGGCGAATGCGGAGTAAGTACAATTGAAATAGCAATTTGACCGAGAAAATCCTAAGAATCACTATAATTATGAAGATAAATTAGAAAAACATGCTCGACAAACCAGCAAAAGGAATGCGATTTAGAAATAAATATCGAAGGATTCTGGAAATTTTTCCAGGATTTGCCACATGGACGACTTTTGGTCTTATCACTATCTTTTCATTTCTTGCACCAATAATAGTTGCCAGCTTTATAATTTGCTACGATCTTTACTGGTTTCTTAAAGCGATGCATATGATGATTCATCTTGTGGTATCTTTTCGCAGAATGAAAGAAAATGTGAAAATTGATTGGCTTTCGAAACTAGATAAAATTAAGAACAGGAATTGGCATGAAGTTTATCATATTATTATCTTCCCTTTTTACAAAGAAAGTTTTCAAATTCTTTCCACGACCTTTGATGCTCTTATAAAAACTACCTATCCTAAGGATAAAATAATTGTAGTGCTAGCATCAGAAGAAAGAGCAGGAGAAGGGTGTTATCAGAAGACTGCTAATAAAATTAAAAAAAGATATGGTAAATATTTCTTTAGAATGTATCACACTATTCATCCTGCTGATATTGTTGGAGAAATAAAAGGGAAAAGCGCCAATGCTACTTGGGCAGCAAGGGAGGTTAAAAAAGAAATAGATATATTAAAAATTCCTTATAAAAAAATAATTATTTCTAATTTAGATAGTGACACTGCTCTTCATCGGGAGTATCTTGCAAAAGTTACCTATGATTTCCTAAAAGCAAAAAAGCCTTTTCAAACAAGCTATCAGCCAATTCCTGTTTATAACAATAATATTTGGGATGCGCCGGCTATTATGAGAATTGTGGCAACAGGATCAGCTTTTTGGCATCTTATTGAATCAAGCCGAAGAGAGCGCCTGCGTACTTTTTCTTCTCACTCCATGAGCTTTGATACTTTGGTCAAAGTAGATTATTGGCGTACTGATGTAGTTAACGAAGACTCGATGATTTTCTGGCAATGCTTTTTCCATTTTAATGGAGATTACCAAGTGCAACCTATTTTTATTCCAGTTTCAATGGATACTTGCCTTGCAGAAACTTATATCCAATCTTTTGTAAATCAATATAAACAAAAAAGGCGCTGGGGTTATAATGTAGAGTATTTCCCCTGGCTTTTTATAAACATGATAAGAAAGAAAAAAATTCCACTTTGGACAAGATTTATTCAAACCTATCGTTATGTGGAAGGAAACTACTCATGGACTACTGGGGTTATGATTATTACCTTTTTTGGGTGGTTCCCTCTGATTTTCGGGGACTTTACAGGTTTTTCTAGGACTACTATGGCTTTTACTTTCCCTAGCGTAGTAAGAGGCGCTATGACATTGGCACTAATTGGACTTTTAGTTCAAAGCGTCATCTCAACTTTACTTCTTCCTAAAAGACCAGGAGGACATTCTAGGCTTAAATACATCTTTATGGTAGCACAATGGGTTCTGCAGCCTATTGCTGGTGTATTTTTTGGTGCTATCCCGGCAATTGATGCCCAAACTCGACTTATGTTAGGCAAATACATGCATTTCTTTGTAACTTCTAAGGCAAGAAGAAATAAGGAAGGGAAGATTGTGGAGGGCGGTTCTGACTCTCTAACCCTTACTCGGAGTAGATAGAAGGATAAGGTTTAATTAAACTTGCTTAAAATTGGTCTTTGATTGACACGGGGTCTTATTTTTGATAATTTATACTTGTTATTTTAATATAAAAACACATGTTTGCTGTTGTAGAAACAGGCGGAAAACAATATAAAGTAAAAGAAAAAGACACTATTGATGTCGAAAAATTAGAAGGCGATAAAGGCAAGAAAATTACCTTTAATAAAGTGCTTTTAGTTTTTGATGATAAAAAAGCTGAAATTGGCACTCCTTATGTGAAAAAAGCTAGGGTAGAAGGAGAGATCGTAGAGCAATTTAAAGATAAAAAAATAATTGTTATTAACTTTAAAAATAAAGTTCGCTGGACTGGAAAAAAAGGGCACAGGCAGAGACTTACGAGGGTAAAGATTAAGAAAATTACCGCATAGTGAAATTCTCCAGAGAGACCGTTGTATCTAACCTATTTAAATTTTTAATTGGGAATTAAAAATTTCTAATCAATACCCAATATCTAAACCCAATGTCTAATGACAGAATGTCTAAATTTTTATCATTGGACATTTCATCGTTGGGATTTATCTAGAAATTAAAAATTTGGCATTAGTCATTTACAGCTTTTAAGAATGTAGAAATTCTAAAAACACGGGCTTATAACCCGTGTTTTAATTCTTGGTTTTGTAAAAATGTCTACTTTCTTCTAGGAAAGACTAATTCAAGAACGAATAAAAATACTAGTGCTCCAACTTCCGCCTTTACTCGATGCGGCGAGCTTCCTCCTCTGCTGATGCTACGGAGGACAGGTCGGAGAATGAATCGGCGGACTCAGGATGACATCGGCATTTTTTGGTCATTCAGTTATTGGACACTTGGTCATTGGGACTTGATTTCCGCCTTCGCTATGCTTCGGCGGATCAGCTGCGGCTGAAGAAATTAGAAATTGGTCATTTGCAGCTCTTGATTTCTAGACAACATAAGAATTCATGTCACCTGGTATTCCTTCCGTCCTTCCAGTGCTCTTGCCAATGTGTTCTCGTCCGCGTATTCTAAATCTCCTCCAATAGGTAATCCTCGTGCAATGCGGGTTGTTTTTATTTTAAATGGTCTTAATTTTTTTACTAAAAACATAGCTGTGGCTTCTCCTTCTAGATTGGGATTAGTTGCTAAAATTATTTCTTTTACTTTTCTCTTAGAATTCTGTATACGAAAAATTAGTTCTTTTATTCTTAACTTATCTGGCCCTATACCATCAATTGGAGAAATCGCGCCCCCTAAAATATGATACACACCATTATACTCAGAAGTATTTTCCAGAGCAACTACATCCAAAGGATTCTCAACCACACAGATAGTTGAATGATCTCGTTTTTTATCTTTGCAAACAGGACATAGATCTTCTTCTGAAAAAATAAAACAGGATTTACAGACTTTGAGGTCTTTTTTTAATTGCTTTAAAGTAGAAGATAAATTTTCAATATCTTGATCGGAAGATTTAAGCAAATAAAAAGTAAGTCTTGATGCAAGCTTGGGACCAATTGAAGGAAGTTTAGCAAGTTCTTCGGATAGTTTTTCTATTGAATGTGGTAAAATTCTCATAATTACGAAGGCTCTAGACTAGAACATAACTATGTTTTAGTCTAAGAGTATGGTTAAGAAAGCTAGGTTATCAAGGTATAAGATTAAAAAGATTATTAGGTG
>PFNU01000074.1 GCA_002792135.1 bacterium (Candidatus Torokbacteria) CG_4_10_14_0_2_um_filter_35_8
ATTTTGTGAAAGTATAACCGACAGTGTCAAAAGGGATATATGTTACTATAACCTTGCACTAGAAGCTGAAGATGCCAGCCTGTGTGGAAAAATAACTAACAACTGGGAGAAAGGAGAGTGTTGCCTCAAGGTTGCGCAAAAAACTAAAGATAGTGGCCTATGTGAAAAAATAACTACCAACCTTAAGAGTGATGAATGTTATTTTAGCATTGCGATAAAAACTAAAAATATTAGCTTGTGTGAGAAAATAATTGGCAACACCAAAAAGGAGGAGTGTTACGGTGGCGTTGCAAAAGAAACTAGAGATATTAGTCTTTGTGAAAAAATAACTAATAGTTTTGGAAAGGATCTATGTTACGCTGATGTTGCAATAAATACTAAAGATATTAGCCTGTGTGAAAAAATAAAAATAATTGAGCGCAAAGACAGGTGTTATTTTAGCGTTGCACTGGTGACTGAAGATGATAGTCTTTGTGAAAAAATAACCAACAGGGATAAAAAGAATAGCTGTTATACAGAAGTATCACAGAAAAAATAGCTAACTTTTATTCCTAAATAAAATGAATCCATTTAGAAAACAATTAGGTTTTGCCCTGCCATTAGTTATTTTAATACCGGTGATTTTAATTGCCGCCGGGGGAGTGGGCTATTATTTTTACAAAACCTCAGTTGATGAAACCGCTGACTGGGAAACTTATCGAGATGAACAGAATGAGTGGTATGAGGTAAAATATCCCCCAAATTGGACAGTTCGTTCCAGCACGGTTGGTCTAGGTTCTATGGTTACTTTTTACGACTTGGGTGACCCTGTTTTTAAAATATGGGCGAGGAAGCGAACGGAAGCGAACGACCGAGCCCCAACAAATAGAGATTAGAGATGACCCACGAAAGTGGTATTAGTCGTGGGTAAGCCTGTCCCGTAGTTCCCCGCTGTAAGCGGGACACTTCGGGGGTTTTAGTGGTTTAAGTCTAATTTCTTTGACTTATGGATTAAGTTTGGTAAGATAATGGAGAAAGTTCTATGAATCAGAGATTCATATCACCTTTTAATAAATTTTCAATTTATTAAAATGTTTGAAAGCGTTTAATTCTCGCTTCTTAATAAATTATTAATTATAACTTGATTTACTAATTGCCGCTTACAAAGAGAAGAGTAATTCTTTAAAGGTCGCCTCGGAGAAAAAAATGAAACCCTTTTCGGTAAGAAAATTAATTACCGAACCAGACCTCGTTTCGGTAAGATAGTTAAATTACTTGACATGAGGTTATCAACATCGTACTATAGACCACAAGAACGAGGAATATGTCAGACAAGAAAGTAGAGTCAAGAAAATCCATATTAATGGCATTGAGGGATTCTGGGGATATCTTAAAGAGAGATTGCTTAAGCATCACGGAGTAGATAAAGCCAATCTAATTTACTATGCCAAGGAGCTGGAATTCAGATTTAATCACCGACATCTTTCAACAGAAGAATTCATTCAGAAAATCATTCAAATCTTAATGTCTGACAAACTGCTCTCCTTAGAAGAAATTCTCAACAAGACAAAATTATCAAAACAGGCTAAAATGAAATTACATAATCAAATTTCTTTAGAAAAATCATCGGGCAATTTAGTTAAATTTGGTCCGCCAAACGACTAATGCCCTAAATTAAGTTTCCTATTTGTTTTTTTATCAGTTATAAAGCTGATTTTATGGGAATGCGCAGGAAATTGTTATTAAAAGGTCGACTGCCTAATTTTTGTCAGAAAAAATAATTAATAAATTCAATGTAAAATTCTATGTCTATTTTTGATGTCATTCATTCACAGAGAATCAAAGAACAGCCCAAGAGGAACTTGTTCATCAAAGCCCTTTTTGTTTTATTGGGTGTCTTTCTGGTTGCTCAAGCCTTTGGTGTTCTTTTTTCTTCCCCTATTGAGGAAGTTAAAGCTGACCCTGGCTGGTTAAATAATTGGGGTTATCGGAGTTCAGTTAAAATTCACAATTGCAGTTCGGACAGCTTGAGTAACTATCAGGTTGAAGTAAATCTCCAAGGTAGTGATCCTTTAGCTCCCAATTATGTTGACTTTGATAAGATTTTAGTTGATGGAGCTGATATTAGATTTACTGATTCTGATGGCGCAACAGAATTGGACTACTGGATTGAAGATTTTTCACCCTGGGTAGTAACTGATAATTCTTCTTGGTATAGCTGTTGTGGTAAGGACCACCCGCACTACCATACTGCCATAGGAACTTATTGGGTGGCTCACCGACCAATGGCTATCCACTACCAAGGCACTCGGCATAACAGAACCTATATTGTTTATGGAGGACCTGATTATGATCCCTATATTACCTATTATGACCATGATTCTGATACCCTTGCTACTCCTGTAAAAATTGCTGATACACCTTTGTCAGAGGATGCCCATGGAAATCCTACATTAGCAATAGACAGTAGTGGTTATCTTAATGTTTTTTACGGTAGCCATGGTAGCATGTTTTATATGAGAAGATCCCAGAATTCAGAGGACATTGAAAGTTGGGATAATGAAGTAGCAGTTAAAAGTGGTTCATATCCTCAGCCTCATTGGCTGGGAAGCAATTTGTATGTTTTTTATAGAAGACCGACGGGGATTGGTGGTAAAGAAGTAGTCGCTTATACAACAAGTACTAATAACGGAAGTACCTGGAGTACTCCGGTTGTAATAGTTGATATGGGTAATTATTATCACTATCCTATTACCATTAAAGGAAGTGATGGTTCAATTCATTTAGCTTGGACATTGGTGACTAGTTGGTGGGAAACTTCCGGTCCTATTTATTATGCTTATTCAACCAATAATGGTGTAACATGGTATTCAATTAATGGAGATAATCTTGGATCTCCCATTAATTATACTAAAGCAAATACTGCTGCATATCATGCCAAAGTTTATGATGGTTCCTACAGGGAGGTAGCAGAGGACATTCAGCTTGATTCTTCAAATAATCCCTATATCCTTTTGCACGATGAGACCGCAAACGGAGGTTGGAATTGGAGATTCGCTAAGTGGAACGGTTCAAGCTGGAGTACCTACCTGATTACTTCTGTCAGCAATGACACTTATGAAGATCTCTTTACCTATGGTGCTTTAAGGGTGATAAGTTCAAGTAGTTTTAAAGTTTATTTACCAAAAGACGGCCACGATGGTGATGACGGAGGAGGAAAGATGCAGGAGTGGAGCAGTACGAATGGAGGACAGAATTGGTCCAAGACAGCAGATATTACCGGTACTTCAGATTCAGACCAGCAGCATAACTTCCCAAAACCAGTTGTAAATTCAACATCAGAGTTAAGGATAATTTGGAGTTATGGAGATGTAAGCCCTACCCAGGTCTTTTACTGGGGAGAAGATGCTAAAAAGAACGGAAAAGCAAAAATATGGGTAAAGGTTCCTTCTATGTCTGCTCAATCGGATAAAACGATTTATATGTATTATGGTAATTCCTCTGCCAGCTCTGAAAGTGATGGTGATGCTACTTTTGTTTTCTTTGATGATTTTTCTGGTACCTCTGTTGACTGGAACAAATGGCAGAGCGATAATCATAGCTTATACAGCATTGATAGAGGAGGGTTGCGGTTATCACAAGCTGCTCGGGAAAAAGGATGGGATGATGCAATTTATTCTAAGACTACTGAGGATTATGATGATTTGGAGCTAAGTTATTATATAAACGCACAAGTTCCTAATTCGGCTTACGGAGGGATAAGCATGACAAAGCCTTTGACTCTTACCACTTATTCAATGCTTTTTGGTGGTTCTGCGGCGGGTTATAGATATGTAAATACGAGCCAAAACGGGGTTACTCTATATCCAATAAATGATGTACTTCCGTTTAAATGGTATAAAGCAACAGCTGGTAATATTGGCACGAATTCTTGGCGCTATAAATTGAGTATTGATAATAAAGAGAGAGTTAATACAACAAGGACTAATGTTATCACCACTGGTAATGCATATTTTGTAGGGTTAAGTTATGTCAATGCTAAAGCATGGATTGATAGAGTGATAGCTCGTAAGTATAATTCTTGTTGCGATCCAATTACTGTTATTTGTTGCGGAGAATGTTCAGAGGAACAGAATCTTGAATAGCCATATTTATTCTGGTAATGTCACTTCTTTGATGGAATAAATCTGATGGCATAAAAAGGCGCCTCTGTAAAATTGAGGCGCCTTTTTATGTTCGTTGGAGGCATTTTAATTTTTCCAAAATTTTCCACTTTAGGAATTTTATGTTAAAATGGTTTAACAATGAACACGACTTACGCAGTTGAACTAAAAACTATATAATAGAGGTATCCACAATGGTTTAAATTGAGGCATAGTAGATGGATTTTATCCAGCGATAACACTGTATTTAGTATTATCTACCCCTTTAGAGGCAATACCTCTAAGGGGGTCTACCAGACAAAATTAGTTAGCTTCTATACCTATTTTACCATATTTTGGCTCAAATATTGAGTTAAAAAGGGCAGTTTTCGGACAGTCTGTCGCTTTCAAAAGATTTTTAATAGTTTTTTGAGTAGTCAAGCGGTTTTAGTCGCAAATTGTAACCCTTTTTTTTTTGCATGGCAGTAATAAGTTATCTTAAGACTGAGTAAAAAGATGCCCGCCTAAAGGCGATTCTTTTCTAAATTGAGAATAGTATGAGCAAGTTTGCCAGATGATTACCTAAACCTAACTTGCCTTTTCATAAATATTGTCTTTCATGTCGGGAAAACCAAAACGCACATCCC
>PFNU01000147.1 GCA_002792135.1 bacterium (Candidatus Torokbacteria) CG_4_10_14_0_2_um_filter_35_8
GAATTATTTTTTATAAAGTGAGTTACTTTCTCTTCGGAAAGAATTTTGGCAGAATTTCTAAAAACGATATTTTGCTTTCCTAGTTCTCTTTCTAGGCAAAAGACACTTACCCCTTTTTCTTGTAAATAAGGTACTACATCACTATCATCAACACAAATTACTTTATAGTCTGGGAGCACTCCTTCAAGCCCCGTTGCCCACAAAGGATCTGGTGCTACATAAAATATTGTTTTGTTTTTTAATGATTTTGTTAAATTTTGCATATAATTTTACAAAATCAAGAAGGCAAAGAAGAGGAACGTCATTCTGAGCGGATCCGCCCGCAGGCGGAGGAGCGAAGAATCTCAACCTATAATTATGCCGACTAGCTGAGATTCTTCTCCGCCGCGGGCGGATCAGAATGACAACTACTAGACACGACGTCGTGTCGCCCTCAGATTATAAAATCTTCTCCAATTCCTTAATAAAATCCACTTTTGGAAACTCTGATAAATCAGCCCCTTCCTTAACTTCTTCTCGTTTTTTACCAGTAAGCAAAACTACTATTTTCTTATTCTGTAAACCAAACCCTTTCACTAATCCTCTTCTTACTCCTGCAAGAGCGAGTGCTCCTTCTGCTGAAGTCTTGATATCTTGCTTTTCCAAAATTTCCCAGGCTTTTTTAATCTCTTCCTCGCTTATAACAAAACCTGATCCCCCACTTTCTTTAATAATTTTTATAATTTCATCTTTTCCTGGAACAAACTTTGCACAAATTGCTTTGGCGATACTTGTCTTTTTCCCTTGAAAATCTTGGTCGAACTCTTTAGAAATTTCATGACATGTTTCTGTCTGACATGCAAAAATGTTAGGAGCAATTTCTAATTCTTTAAATCCCTGGTGGATCCCTTTTAGAGTAATTCCCGAACTTACAGGAACAAACAAGGCATCAATTTTACCCATTTCTTCAAAAATTTCAAAAGCGATTTTTTTATAACCCACTTGACTTTCCTTGTCACGAGAAGGAGTAAGATTAAAATAACCATGCTTTTTTGCTAAGTAGCTTGCGAGACTTATAGGACGAGAAGACAGAATTATTCTTGGTTTAAATTTCAGAATCTCAAATAACTTTTCTTGTTCAATATTTTTAGGATTTACAAAAACTATAAGTTCTAAAGCTTTCTTTTGGCAAATTAAACTTGCAGCAATTGCCCCATTTCCTGATGAAGAAATAACAAATTTTTTGTATCCTAAACTTTGAGCTCTTCTAACCTGCTCTGATACTCCATAGATCTTGTGTGATCCTGCAGGATTCTCATACAACTTTGCAAGAAAAAGATTCTTAAACTCAAGATCATCAAACTTATTCAATTTTACGAATTCGATTTTGTTTCGCATTGATTAAATTTTATTTGTAAGGAAAGTGCCATGACATGTTCTGGCAAAGAGACATTCGCGAATGTCGCCCACCTTTTATAGAAAGTTGCTTTCTTCCCCTTGGGTAGCTCCGAGCCCTTGCTCGGAGCAGATAAGAGCAAGGGCTCTCGCCTACCCAAATAAATATCCTTATGCTAAAATCTAACTAGTACAATTAATTTATAAAAATATGCTTTCTTGTCCAGAATGCCAAAAAGAAATAAAACTTCCAGAAAAGTGTAAAAAAGGTGATATTTTTGAATGTGAAAATTGCGGTGCAGAGTTAGAAATAATATCAGTAGATCCTCAAAAAGTAGAAATTATTTTAGAAGAGAAGTAATTTTATTTTTCTTTTAAATATTCGTTAGCCTTCAAAATAAGAGTACAGGTCGGCGCATGAGTAATTTTACTCTTCATCACCATTTTGACTGCCTCTTCTAATTTTATCTCTATTAACTTTATAATTTCAGTACCTTCAGGGCTTGCTTCAGTAAATTCCAAAGCCCTAGCAAGAAACAACCTTTGTGGCGATTTAAGCACGGACGTAAGCGGATTCACTAAACCTAGGTTATCCCATTTCTTTGCTTTCACCCCTATCTCTTCCTTAAGCTCTCGTTTTGCAGCATTTAAAGCGGACTCCCCTTTTTTATTAGCTCCACTAACTACTTCGATACTACGCCTATTAATAGCGTAACGAAACTCCTCGGTTAGATAAACAAAACCTTTATTGTCTAGAGGCAGAACAGATACTCCTCCTACTTGTTCCACAATACCAAAGATCCCTGGTTTACCATCAGGTCTTATAACCTGATCTTCATTTACCTCAATCCAGGGATTTTTATATTTCTGAACTCTTTTTTTAATCGCCCAGGGGCCACATTTTTTGAGCATAAGAAAACCCTATAAAATTTTAAATCTAATTAAATCCGCTTCAGCATTGAGAAATATTCTTTACCGTTTCAAAGTTGAGTTGCTATTAATCTATTTTCTGCTTCAATTTCTGTTCAACAATATCTTTAAACCTTCCTATTTTAGATACGAATTCATCCTCAGAAGAAGATTTCAGAACATCTTTAGCTATTGCCTCTTCCTTCCCTTTTAAATATTCCCTAATTTCAGACTGACCCTTAATTAAATCTATAAGCTCTGTTTCTAATGCATTCTTTGTCTTATCTTCCTTTAGAGCCTGGGCTGCGGAATATATCGATTTAAGAGACGATAAGAGTCTTTCTTTCGCTTCATTGTTCCTCTCTTCTCTCTTTACTATTTCTTCAAGTAATTTTGCATGATACTCTCCTTTTTCTCTTTGTTCCTCATGCTTTGCTAGCTCATATAGTGTTTTTGGAGAAATGGTTCTAATTTGAATATCTTCTAATGGGACGGGTTCTCGGGAAAAATCCTCTTTAGGGTATATAATAGAAGCTTCATCTCCCACTACTTGCTCTTCTAATTCTGTTGCCGATTTTTCCTTTAGAGGATGAAGGTCTAAAAATATACCTTCAGGAGCTTTTACAGAAAGTTTCGATCCCTCCTTTGTAATCTTATATCCTTCCTTAGAAAGCATCTCTTCTACCTTGCTTATATCTTTTTCCAAAACCCATCCATCAATATCATCATGCTCTCTTGTTACTCTACCTTTAGCTAAAGCATCAACAGCAAACCCTCCACCAATCCAAATATCAACACCTTCTTTATCAAGCATTGTCTGTATCTTCTCTATTGTTTTGATCTGAAACTTGGTCTGCTCAGTAAGCTTTCCTTCTTTTATTTCTCTGATCTTACTTTCTCTGCTTGCGTCCATAGGATTTGTTTCGGTTTCAAAGAATTCTGACTCCTGTTTCTCCATAATTTTATACTATTAGATTTTAAATCTCTTTAATAATCTTCTTTAGATTAATTTTCTCTTTTTCTAAAAAATCCCTCACAAAATAATCCCCTGCTGGAGAAAATAAGACGATATCACCCTTTTTTTGAGCCTCTTTAATTAAGGGAGAAGTTCTTTTAGCAGACTTAATCTCTACCATAACTAATCTCTTGCAATTTGATTTCTCGAGGGATTTTTTGATTTCTCGACTTACATCACTTTCAAGTAAAATAAGTAATTTAACTTTTTGACAAATTACTTCTGCTAAATTTTTATAATCAAGATTTTTCGCTCCCCCACCGCAAACCAAGATGATAGGAGAAGAAAAACTTTCTAAAGCTACTTTGGTTGAAGAAGGCGTGGTACTTCTTAAATCATTATAATATCTCACTCCATTCTTTTCTGTAATTAAAGAGATACGCATCAGTACTCCGCTAAATTCTTTTAGTCCTTTTTTAATCATACCTAAAGAAATGCCAGCTACATCACAAGCTAAAGATGCAGCGAGAGCGTTCGCTATATTATGATCTCCTGAAACTTTTAAGTCACTTTTTTTAATCAATCTCTCTTTATTTAACATTAACCAATCTTTTTCTAAATAGGTATCTGCCTTGTTTTCTAAACTGAACCATTTAATTTGAGATTCAACTTCATCTTTCCATTTTGATACATTTTCGTCATCCGAGTTCAAAATCGCAAAATCATTATTACCTTGATAGCGAAGCAAATTTTTCTTAGTTTCAATATAATCGGCAAGATCACGGTGTTCATCAAGATGGTTAGGAAAAATATTAGTAACTATTCCAATATGAGGACTTTTTTTAGTCATCTTTAACTGGCGATTGCTAACTTCCACTACCAAAAGATTATCCTTTTTCATTTCATCAAGCTTATCCAAAACTTGAGGCCTGAGATTATCATTTCCTGCAAAATAATATTTTTTTTCAGAATTATCCAAAATCGAACAAATCATACGAGCGGTCGTAGTTTTTCCCAAAGAGCCAGTAACAGCAACTACAGGACAAGGTGCAAGTCTTAAATAGGTATTTGTCATATTATCAAACTCTATTCCTTTTTCTCTAAGGTTAAATAACTTTTTGTTCTGTGGGTATTTGTACCAGGCTTGCGACACAAAAATAATATCAGCGTTTTCAGCATCTTTTAGATAGCTTTTTTTAAAATAAACTTTAATCCCAGAATTCAGAATTCTATCTAATTTTTCATTACATTTTTTCAAAGACCAAAAAATATGATATTTACGAAAAGCCCTTTTCGCCTTCTCTTCTTCAATAAAATCATGAACTGTAAAATTAGTAATTCCATGATCTAATAAAAATTCTAAAACTGCATACCCTTCAATACCTAAAAATCCTACAATATGAATATTTTTATTTT
>PFNU01000037.1:0-4550 GCA_002792135.1 bacterium (Candidatus Torokbacteria) CG_4_10_14_0_2_um_filter_35_8
ATTTTTTTAGTTCTGGTGTTCATATATTACACCTCCTTTCTCTTTCTCTTCCATTCTGCTAAGCAGAACTTCAGAGGATATAGTATAAAATATAAACCACATAATATAACAAATAATTAGCTAAAAAACAAGTATTTCTAAGGTTTATTAAGATTTTATTAAGCCCGAAAAGTTTTATTAAAAAATTCTAGCTACAGCAGTTACTACAACCCAAGCAAGTCCAACTACTACTAGGCCTATTATAGCATAAGTAATAATTTTTTTTGCCTTTTCTGCTTGTTCCTGATTTCCACCAGAAGAAAGATAGATAAAAGCACCATAGATAATAACTAATACAGCAATAGTTGAAATTATACCTGCTACATAATTAACAACATTTGCAGCAACAGTACTAATATCAGTTTCGGGAAGACCGAATTTTGGCAAATCTATTTCTATAAGTTGAGCAAAAGAGACTACTGGTAAACAAAACATGATTACAAGCAAGCCTAGGTATTTTTTGAAATTTGAGTTTTTGGGCATGGTTGATGAAGAATCACGAATTACGAATCACGAATTACGGTTATGTTTGATAAACTAAAGATTTTGATTTTTTTATTAAACCACTAGTTATTTTATGGACAACTATGGATTTCTTGGCTGTTTCTTGGAATTTTTCTTTTGTTATAAATCCTACGTCTTTTGCAATTAGTAGTTGATTCTGTAATTCAGTTACTGATCCTTGTGCTATAGAGTAGAACTTAACCTTTTCTTTATAAGATTGTCTACTAAAACCTTCTGCTATGTTGGAGGTAATTGATATTGCACATCTCCTTATTTGATTTACTAACCCAAACATTTCCTCTTTTGGAAATAATTTAGTTATTTCATAGATTACCAAAACTAACTTATGTCCTCTTTTCCAAGCCCTAAGATCAGTAAATGATTTAATTTTCCTTGATTTGTAATTCATGATTTGTGATTCAATTCGTGATTCGCAATTCGTGATTCGTGATTCGCAAGCTCTCAATACACCAATTCTCTAGCTTTCGCCGACTACTATCCAACTTCCTACTTCTTTAGAATCTTAATAATAGTATTAATAATAATTCCTGAAAGTGCTATTACTACAATTCCGATAATTGCATAAATTACTGTATTTTTAGCCATCTCTAGCTGCTTAGGGCTTCCTCCTGAAGTCATATAAAGTATACCGCCTATCACAACAACCAACACAGCAACAGTAGCCACAAGTCCCAAAACCCACTTAACTAAAGTCCCTGCTAAATCTTCAATGCTACCAATACCTGGCATGGGATTCTGAAGTTCTGTTGGAGAAGGAGGTTCATCACCAGGACCGGGAGGGCTTCCATTGCCAGGGGGACTTTGAGCCCAAACCGTACTATTAAAATAACAAAAACTAAAGAACAAGATTATTCCAAAAATTAACAAGGTTTTTTTTGTGTTATTCATAAATCTATCTACCTAAATCAATATTAGAACGATGATATAATAATCTCTTTACTACTATGTTGAAATTCAAATAATTTTCCTGTATTAGGATCTCTTGCATACGCCCATGCGGTAATTGTATGGGTACCACCCGAAAAACTAACATTATTCCAAGAAACAGAATAAATTCCGTCTGACTTATAATCAATTTTAGCTATCATCTGGTCTGTGTCTCCACCTGGTCCATCTCCTATAAAGAATTTAACATACTCAGTCTGAGTATTAATATCTCTCCTAACTCTAGCTTCAAGAGTTATTACTCCTCTCGGAACTTCCGAAGTAGCAGGTTGGGTTATTGTAACACTATCACCTGAAATTGGTTCAGGTTCTTCAGGTTGTTCTCCTGGACCAGTACCCGGTTCTTCAAACTCCAGAAAGTTAAGTAAAGTCTGTACAATAAGAAAACTAGCAACTGCAATAATAAATCCTACAATAGCGCCAATCAAAGCAGCTTTTGCCTTTCCAAGCATTCCTGGGTTTCCTGCTGAGGTAATATAGAGAAACCCTCCGACAATCGCAAAAATCAAAGCAACAATTCCCGCCATTTTCCAGAGCCAGTTTACAATTATGACAATCATCCTTAAGAAATCATCAAAAGTGTAACGATTACATTTCTTTATCTCCGCTTTTCCGTCTACATACTTAATCCCACATTCATATTCAGGGCCAGTAGGCTCTGGAATCAATCCTGCCGCATAAATAGGTTGTATTAGTACACCAAAAAGTAAAAGTGGTATAAAAGAAAATAATATTAGCTTTTTTGTCTTTAAGTTAATCATATAAGTTAATAATTTTGAGGTCAAGCGGGTTGGAAGTGAATTAGGGGGTAGGTTGTAGAAAAATTATCACTACCCTCTACAACCTACATCCTAATACCTAAAACCTAATCCTTAATCTCATACTCCGGATCACGATCCATTAAAAACTGAACTTGTTCTTGGGTCTCTGCAAGGGTTTTCTCAATATCATTACCCTCTAAAATAACATCGTTGATCATTTTATTAAAAAGTGACTTGATTTTAAGATTATCAATTTGATACCAAGACTTGGCAGTTAAAGCTTGTTTAGAAAAAACTTCGAGTCTCTCATTACCGTCATACATATTGACAAGATCCTTTCTTGCTGGAGGAAGGTTTGCGGCTTGATAGTAATCTTCTGAATTCTCCGCCAAGAATTTAAGGAACAGCCAAGCTGTCTTAGGGTTTCTCGAAGATCTTGTTACAGCAAGAGGCCAATAATCTGCAAAATTTACTTCTTTTAAATGCTCTTCCTCCTGAGGCATATAAGCTATACCATAGTTTAGGTTAGGAGCTTTTTCTCTTAAGGTGTCTATAAGATAAGAATAGCCAAAAATCATTGCAACTCTCTCTTGAGCAAATAAATCAGTAGAATGAGAAAGGGCAGAATTATAATTATAGTTTGCCGATGAAGGATTAGCAAAACTTGTATAAAATCGTAAGGCAGAAGTTCCTGGATCTTTTTGCCATCCTTCTCCTGGTAAAACCAAATTAAAATTTACTTGATAATTCTGTGTATCAACCATCACTGATCCCTTTTGCATCATCATAAGCTGCAGGATATCTGATGCCGAGGAAATATTTTCTGATGTTCCCAAAGCAACAGCAGAATGCTCAATTTTTCCATAATCTCCTATTTTTGTGAACTTTGGCACCAAATCCGATACCTCTTGCCAAGTTTCAGGCAGGGTAATTAAATGAGCGGTTTTAAAAAGATCTTTATTATAAAAAAGCGCAAGAGAATCAACAGATAAGGGCATGGCATAAGCTACTTTGCTATTTATTAGTTTTCCTGTCTTAGGATCTTTTACTTTTTCTACTCTTAAAAGATCATCATGGGTTGCATCTACAAAATAACTTTCAAACTCCTCACCTGAAAAGATATCAGGAGGACAATATTGTAACTTTGCTTTATGTTTAGGAATCCAAGTATTATGAATAGAAATAATATCAGGTGCTCTGCCTTCTGCCATCGCCTCAACAAATTCTTCTTCATAGCCATTCCATTCTTTTTTTATGTAAGTAACTTTAACATTAGGATATTGCTGTTGAAATTTCTTAATCAAACCTTCAAAATTCTCTTTATCATCCCAAAGCCGCCAAACTGTCAAATTAATAGCCTTCGGCCCTTCTATTTTTTCTGTAAATCTTTTATAAACCAAATACCCTAAACTACCTGCAATAAGTATGATAATCACAATTGCAATAATAAATTTGGTTTTTTGAGGAATGTATAATCGGGGCATTTAGGTTGAGGTTTTTTAGAATGTGGGGCTAAGAAAGCAAGACGTAGGATAGAAAAACAAAGATCCAAAATTCCAAATCTCAAATCTCAAATTACAAACAAATTTCAATATCTAAATTCAAATTTCAAAACAAAATATACTCATTAGAATTTAAATATTAGAATTTTGAACTTGTTTAGAGTTTGGTGTTTGATGTTTGTAATTTCCGCCGAAGCGGTTGGTGCTTGGTACTTGGAATTTTCCGCCTTGGAACGTACTACGTCCCGCAGCGGATGATATTTGGTGCTTGAATTTTCAATACTGGTACCTAGCCCCTGGTCTCTAGCCCCTATTTAAATTAGGTTTTTTTATTCTCGGCTCCCGCCTTCTCTTTCTTTTTCTTCACCTTCTTCTTTGCTTTAGACCCTACCTTAATTTCAAAAACTTTCCTTTCTTTATAAAAGCCACAAGATAAACACGCTCTATGAGGAAGGACAGGCTTTCCACAATTAGAGCAGAAAGTATATTGAATTTCTTTTAGAGCTTGATGAGATCGTCTCTTTCTTACCCTACTATGACTTGTTTTCTTTTTTGGTTCGGCCACGGAAGTAAGTTTAAAGTTTTCAGCCCTAGGCTGATCCGCCTTTGGCGGAAAAAATAAAAGATTAAAAAACGAGAGTAAAGAACCCAGGATTTGGAATTTAGAATTTACTAGTTCTGGTAGTTGTGATTTAGCAACTAAAATACTTCGAGTTTTGCACTTTAAGCTTTTAACTCACTAATACTTTACCACGAAGCAAAACCAAGGTCAATAAAG
>PFNU01000037.1:4641-8460 GCA_002792135.1 bacterium (Candidatus Torokbacteria) CG_4_10_14_0_2_um_filter_35_8
GATTCGATTCTCTCAGCACCAAAAGCCTTAATTTGAGCTTTAGCAACTTTTTGACAAACCTCCATATATTCTCCAATATTAGCAACATCCCACACCCACCGGCAGTGCTCTTTTGGAATAACTAGCGTATGTCCTTTAATAACAGGGTTAATATCCAGAAAAGCTAGAAATCTCTCGTCTTCATAAACTTTATAACTTGGGGCTTCGCCTCTTGCAATTTTGCAAAATATACAATCTGACATAAGTTTAAGATTAGAAAAACAAAATTTAAAAAATATTTTTTGATTTTTTCAGCCTTAGGCTGATCCGCTGAGGCGGAAAACTTTTTGGATCCGGAGCGATTCGAACGCTCAACCAATTGCTTAAGAGGCAACTGCTCTACCATTGAGCTACGGATCCGGGAGGATGGATTTGATAATGTTCTTTAATTCTTTGTAAGAGAATATTTTGATCTACTTTTTAATACGATAAGCTTCAAATTTCCAATCAACAATTAACAATTTCCAAATAATGTCCAATGACAAAATGTCCAATCGTGTTAAAAGATGGGTTTATTATAGTTTATTTAATCATGGTTTTCAACTATGCAGTTATATTTAACTTTTATGTTTAGGAAGTTTTTTATCTCATTATTTTATTGTTTTCAAATTCCTAGTAGCCCTAATAGCCTAGTCACCTAGTTGCCTAATGGTGCGCCCGGAGGGAGTCGAACCCCCAACTTTATGGTCCGAAGCCATATGTTCTATCCATTGAACTACGGGCGCTACCCAAATAATACAAGGAAATGGGGTTTTTGTCGAGTTTTGTTTAGTTAAAAAACCACACTCTTTTTTTGTGTGGTTAATATTATATTTATTTTTAAATTATAATTCTTCTTGTAATCTTATTTATATCAGATCTTTATTATTCTCTATTTTCCTTCTTAAATTTTTCTATCTCTTTCTTTATAATAGCTATGATAGTTTCATCTTTTTGGTATTCTACGAATTCTTCTGGGGCAATACCATGTCTTTCTGCAATTTCAACAATATTTTTAATATATCGTTTTTTGAGTGTGTCAACATAACTTGATAAGTCGTATGGCCCTCTATCCTCTTCTTCCATTTTCTTTTCGATGTCAAGAATACTTTCTATATCATCTTTAATAGTCTCTTCAATTCCCATTTTAAATGGTTCTGAATCAAGATTAAAATTAAAATGTTCTTGGGCAATCTCAATAGTAAGTTCAACTTATAGTAAGTTCAACTTTTTCGTAATTTGCATAAGCAAGTTGATTTGCTACAACTAATGAGAAGACTTCTTGAGAGTTAATCTCACTTTCTGGAAACTCCTCTTTTATTTTCTCAATTCTTTCTCTAATTCTATTAATACCTTCTTCCTTTTTTATTTCTCCTTTGCTGATTTCATCTAGACACCTTGATATTTCAAGCTGAGCTAGCTTTAGAGTAGGATCTTTTTCTTTTTGAGCATCTTCCGCTTCAGGTTTTTCTACTCTGTGATTATCACCTTCTTCGGAAGATGGGGTTTCTGGTCCTTTATTTTCTCCTGGCATAGTTTTTTAATTAAGAAACAGTTTTATATACAACTCTACTATACACAAAAAACTTTTTCCCGTGAAGTGGAAAAAACAAGACATGGATCAAAAAAAGCGGCACATCAACATGCCGCCTTCTTTTTAAAAATATTTTTGTAAATCTTTATTCCCTCTTCCCAAAAAACCTCTCATAAACACACTCAATAGTAAAATAAATTATTGGAACGATAAAAAGTGTGAGAGATGTCGATACGAAGAGACCTAAAGGGTATCGGCTAATAAAAAATCTAGCCCAGCGTGCAGCAGCGGAAACCTCCTAACTCCTATCTCTTAATTAACCTCTGAAGCACTCTTACATCCTTCAAAATATTCCTTAAACTTCTCTGCTTCTTGGTACTCATTTCTATTTGAGGATCACCAGATAAGTGTTCTCTTTGGCGCACTTGGGCACGATACAAAGATTGAACATCTATTACAGGAAGGTATAGTCTTCCAAACCGCTTTTTTTCAACGTTTTCAAATTCGAATTTACCATCAGAAAGTTGTATTGCATTTTGATCGTTTTGGAAAATGAATTCTACCTTTATATGATCTATATCTGTATAGCCTCTAAGTCTTCCGCCTTTATTTTCAATAGTAAGCTCAATATCTTTTTCTCTTAATATTTTTCTTAGTTTTTCGCGATCATCTTCGATAACAACTTCTAGAGTGGCAAGAGGTCTATGGAAATTTCCTCTGTGAATTGCGACAGCCGTGCCACCGAATATTCCCCATCTAATCTCATTATGAAGAACATTATTAAGTTTTCGGAGTGCTGCAACATTGTCATAATAATTAAAAGTATTCTTTAATAGATGCACCATTATTTTTGCTTTCTTCTCCCAGAATTTCTCATTAGGATAAGTCGGATATCCATTTATTTCAGCAGGAAATCTTAATTGGATGTAAGTAATATCTTCCATTATTTTCTTAATACGAGTGCTTTTCGCCCAATTCTTATCTATTGTTTGGGTCTGGTGGCCATTAATTTTACTAAACATTTCTATTATGTTCACTATGGTGCAATCATAATCGGGAAGCTTTTCAAGATTGATAAAAGCACTCATGATTTTATCAAAGAAGCGATAGCGTGCTAATTCTTCTAAACATGCAATAGATAAAAACAAAGCCGAGCAATACCTCCTGTTAGTAAGTAGTAGTCCTGCATCACTAAATAATCTTTTAGCATTTTTAAAAGCTCTTGCGGAAAGATGGCCAAGGCTTTCCTTTATAGGGTCTAAGTCGTTTTTTAGCTCTGGCATGGCTCTGAATTTATAATATATTAGCTATTTTAAAAATTTCGCTGCGTTTTTCCTTCAATGATTTACTTACGTGTTTTACTTCGTGCTCATATTCGTTTGGTGGATTTTCCTTAATGTCTTCCACGTTTATCTTAGAAAATCTTTTAAGCTCTCTTTCGAATTGAACTCTTTTTTCTTCAATTTCTTTATGATCACTGATGCTCTGGTATCCCCAATTAGTATTCAATAGAAACAACTTTGCTCTTAGTTGTCCATGATTTCTCATTTCTTCTATGTTTAAATTCTCTAGGCGATCCATAATCTTGATTAACCTATGTCTATACCAGCCTTTGTCTTGCCAAGTTTGTTCTTCTTCTGCAATTTTATCTTTATCTTCAGCCTCCATAACTTTAAATAGAGGTTCTTTAGCTAATTTTTCTAGTTTTCCTTTGCTAAGAATGTAATAAAGTCTATTTTCTTCTTTTCTTAGATCAATTACTTCTTGTTTCATTCCAAAAAACTTTACAACACAACGAAGATACTCTGAGAACCATTTATCAGCAAGCTCTTTCTTATGCTGCCATTGCCAGAGAAAGTAACCGATGAGTGCTGCTATGATGATTGAGAAAATTTCGAAGCCTAAATATTCTTTTATGTTAAATAGATCGTAGTAGTAGAATAATATTAGTATTAAGGCAAAGAGTAATATTCCTCCAGTATCTATAAGTCTTTTAATTAAATCGTAGATTGTATTTCGAGGAGTAGTGTTCATTTAAAATTTTTTACTTTCGATTCCGTTGGGTTTTTAGAGAACAAAATTTAACACTTCATCTGCCACTACATCTTCATAGCCCGCAAAACCATGATTTGCATTCTCTATTAGTTTTCCTGAGAAATTCTTAACATTGCTTTTTAAAATATTGAAAGCTTCTTTGGGGTCTTTGGGGTTTGTAGGGTGAAAATATTCATCGGAAGTCCCAACTATTACTTTTACTGGAATCTGGA
>PFNU01000135.1 GCA_002792135.1 bacterium (Candidatus Torokbacteria) CG_4_10_14_0_2_um_filter_35_8
AAGAGAAATTGGCTTAGAAAAAAAAGACAGGGAAGACATTTTTAATGCTCTCTCTTCCCCTTTAGAACAACTATCTCAAGAAATAGAAAAACTTCTTAATTTTTATCAATCGAGTGATAAATCCCAAAAACCAATTGAAAAAGTACTTCTTTGTGGTGGTACAGCGAAATTAAAAGGGATTGACTCATTTTTATCATGGAGACTGAAAAAGGACGTCTTTTTAGGAAATCCTTGGATAAATGTCTATAAAGATCAAACCTCTCAAGTTCCCCCTATTTCTAAGGAAGACTCTTTGAGTTTTGCAACAGTGATTGGGCTTGCATTAAGGGGAGTGGAGTTGGACTAAGTAAGTGGTAGGTTTAGGGGTTAGTTTTTGTCTGCTAACAAGAATTAAGAATTACGAATCACGAATTCTAGATATACTGACAGATGGGTAAACGAAAGTTCTGATTTGTACTCTGATATATTAGAAAACTCCTCTTTGTACTCAACTTAAATTCCTAATAGCCCCAATAGTCTCCTAATACCCCAGTAGCCCTAGTAGCCTGACCACTAAAAAGCCGATTCTATAAGGCATAAGTTAGTCTTTTGAGCCCTAAAATTATGCTTGAATTAAACCTTCTTCCACCTGAACAAAAAAAAGAATTAGAATTTGAGAAAACATACAATTTTGGTATCTCTATTGTTGTTATTATCTTTTTTCTTACAGGGGTAGTACTTGCTGCGACATTTGGGATTCAGCTTATTTTAGAAACCAACAATCAAGTTCTAAATGAGGAGCAAATCAAATCAACTAAAGAAAGGGTGGAAACAGAGGAGTATAAAACTCTCACAGATAACATAGAAAATGCTAATAAAAAAATAGATTTTATCTCTGAATTGGGAAAAAACCAAAGATCTACTTATAAGCTTATCTCAGAAATCAATAGATTGCTTCCTTCCTACATTTCAGTTACTAGTATCACTTTTGATTGGAAGGAGAGAACAGTCTCTATGTCTGGCAAAGCAAAGACAAGAGAGCAATTCCTTTTGTTCAAAGAAAGCTTAGAAAATTCTCAAAAACTAAAAGATATTAAATCTCCTCTTTCTAATCTTGAGAAAGAAAAAGATCTAACATTTCAAATCGAAGCTACAATAAAGGAAAAAGATGAGTAAGGAAATTGAGAATAAAAAAAAGAAACTCCAGGCAGTAGTGGCACTATCCTTTATTCTTATGGGGCTTATTATTTTCTTCATAGCAAAGCCCTTTTTTGAGAATATCCAAGATTTAAGTAAAAAAATACAAGAAGGAAAGGCAAATTTAGACATCCTAGAAAAGAAAGAAAAAGATAAATCTAATCTTTTAAAAGACTTTAAAGATAGCCAAAAAAAGATCCAAGAAGTAGAAAAATCTATTACGAGCTACGAAAATGTAGTAAATTTTATTGTAGAGCTAGAAAAGATTGCTTACGAGACTCACCTAGACCAAAAGCTAAAAATGTCTGAAGTAGAAGACAAGAAAGAAGAAGCAGGAAGAAGTGAGAATAATTTAAAAGAAGGTTCTAAAGTAGAAATCCCCAAGAAAGAGACTACACCTTCTCGAGACTTTATGGAGAAGTCTTTTCCTGGATTTAAAAAATTAGAATACAAGGTTTCTCTTACAGGAGATTTTCTTGATGTTGCTAATTATCTTTATTACTTAGAAAAAATGCAATATTACACAATCTACAAAAAAGTTGACATTAGACAAACGGAAAAAGACTCTGAAACAGGAGACGAGTTTCCCAAAGGACATGTAGAAGCCACTTGCGAGATTTTGCTTTTTGTTGTCGAATAACATTTGTACATAGAATTTAAACCATTGTATTTAATTAAATATTTTCTATACACAAGTCCTTACAAAAATGTTACAATTAGAATCAATAAAAGAAAAAATAAAAATCTTTTTTACAGAGCACAAGTTTAGAATTATTTCTTTAGTATTCTTCTTATTATTTTTAGCTGCCTCCGCATATCTTGTCCTCTTCCTTTACGAGAACGTTTATAAAGAAAAAGAGGTTGGTACAGCAAATATTACGGTCTCACAAGAAAAAGACAAGGTAAATAATGAAAAACTGGAGGAACTGCTGGGGAAAGTTAGAAATAGAGAGACCGCGACAAAAAAAGACTCTAATCTAAAAAATATCTTTCTTTCTTTTTAAATCTTAAAACTTATGTGTGCAGGAAATTCTAAAAAAAATAAACCAAAAGCTCTTATTATTGAGGACGAGACAGCACAAGCATATGCCTTACAAGCACGGCTTTCTGTAGAGGGGATAGAGTCAATTGTAGCAAGCTCAGGAAGAGACGGTCTTTCTTTAGTCTACAAAGAAAAGCCAGACATTGTTGTTCTTGATGTTCTTCTTCCAGGGTTTGACGGTCTAGATATCTTAAAAGAAATCAAAGAAGAAGATGATAAAGAAATCAAAAATATTCCAGTGCTTATCCTCTCCCAATTAGCACAGAAGGAAAACATTGATGAAGGTCTTAAGTTAGGCGCAAGTGAATATCTAGTAAAATCCGAAACTAAACTAGACGACGTTATTAAAAAAGTAAAAGGAATACTCAACTTATGAAAAAGGCCGCCTTAGAGTCAGAAAAAACAATACCTCAAAATCTCAACCAGGTAAAATACTCAAGTGCGTTGCAAAATAACAACCAGGTTCTAATAGGCACACAAACTATGAAAATTTCCTTCTGGTCTAAAATTAACCCTTTTTACGAGTGTGAAAAAGCGGGTTTAAGTCTCTGGGAGTGTCCTAACTTTATTTTTATTGTAACAGGAATAGTGACTATTTCGTGCTTAGTTGGGACATATATAATCACTAGTAAATATGTATCTTTAGAAGTTGCCATATTGAGCCTTGTGGGGGTAACCGTTATAATGCTTATTTTAGAATTCTTAGTATATAAAGGGGTAGATAAGATTGCTAGAGCAAGGATTGAGCTTCTAAATACATTAAAAAAATTAAGAAAAGAACAAAAATTAAGAGAAGACTTTATGGCAATGATTGTGCATGATTTAAGGTCTCCAATTGTAGGAATCCGTAATGCTGCTGAAGTTTTACAAGATGAAGAAATACGGTCTAACAAGAAACAAACTAATGATCTCCTGATAAGCGTTGATACAACAATTCAAAACATGTTAGACTTAATAAGAGACATTCTAGATGTTGTGAAAATAGAAGAAGGTTGCCTTAAAGTTGAAAAAGAAAAACAAAATCTTACAAAGGTAGTAAAAGAAGTTTTAGAATCTTTTAGATTAGAAGCTCAAAAGAAAAACATCACTTTAAAAGAAAATTTTATTGAGAATCTTCCCCAAATCCATTTTGAAGAAGCAAGGATTAAGCAAGTCTTAAATAACCTTCTGTTCAATGCTCTTAAATTCAATAAAAAAAACGGAAAAGTAACGGTAAGAACTATTATCCACAAAGAAAAAAATAATATCAATAAAGAAACAGGAAAAGAAGATGTTACCTGGATAACAGATGAGAAAACACTACAAAACCTTCCTTCTTCAGTGATAGTAGAAGTATCTGATACAGGAATAGGGATAACAGAGGGAGAACTTACTAAAATCTTCAGTAAATTTTATCAAGTAGAAACTATTCACAAACGAGAAGGTGCAGGACTTGGACTTGTTATTTCTATAAGCTTAATCGAAGCTCACGGAGGAATAATGGGTGTTTCATCTAAACTAGGTAAAGGAAGCAGTTTTTTCTTTACATTACCAATTTAAATTAAGGGATTAGGTGATAGGGGGTAGAGGGTAGGTTATAAAAAAATACCGCCTACAACCTAATCTCTAACCCCTACAACATAATTCCTAATTCCTAAAACCATGAATCCTTCTGAAAAAACAATTCTTATCATAGAAGATGAACAAACTCTTCTTAAATCCTTGCAATTACACCTAGAAAGCGAAGGCTTTAAAGTTATTTTGGCATCTAACGGGCAAAAAGGAATAGAGCAGGCAAAGCAGAAAAAGCCTGATCTTATAATCCTAGATCTTATTTTACCTCTAAAGAATGGTGTCGAAGTATTGGAGGAACTTGAAAAAGATTCTTCTGTCTGTAATATTCCTGTTTTAGTTATCTCCAATATTGAAGACCCAGAACAGATGAAAAAAATCAAAGCCATGAAAATAGAAGATTATCTAGTCAAGGCCCAGTATAAACTCAAAGATATTGGTGAAAAAGCAAAAGAAATCTTAGAAGCGTGAGTGAGGGGCTAGGCACTAGGGGCTAGTAAGTTTAAAAGCTAAAAATGAAAAATTAAAAAAACAGAATAGAGAATTTGGAATTTAAAATAATCTAAGCATAACAATCTCCCAGTAGCCCTAGTCGCCTAGTCCGCCTCAGGCGGAGTAGCCTATTCTACATCAATTCTTAATATTCGAAGACCCTTCTTTACTTTTGACGAAAGGTCATTTTTTTGTTATTATTTAGCTAAGTTAACTGCGCCCGTAGCTCAACTGGATAGAGCAAGTGCGTTCTAAGCATTCGGTTGGGGGTTCGAGTCCCTCCGGGCGCACGAGTCACATTTTTGAACTAGTTGCTAATATAAACAGTAAGAGCATATTTACAGAACTATCTAGACCTTATATCTGCAAATGTCTAATTCCTG
>PFNU01000144.1 GCA_002792135.1 bacterium (Candidatus Torokbacteria) CG_4_10_14_0_2_um_filter_35_8
ACTAGGAGAACTAGTTCTACAGACTAATTCCTAACTTCCTAACCTCCTAATTCCTAATCGTAATTCGTGATTCATAATTCATGATTCGTGATTCCTAATTATTTGCGGCTCTTAGGCCTTCGATACGCAGAATGCCGAAGTAACTCTTAGATCCTAAAACTTACTTTAATAATTTGTCAATGTGTTTTTTTATTTCTTCTTTTGGCTCTGCACTAACTATCTCATCAACTACTTCTCCATCTTTAAAGAGTTTTAAGTTAGGGATTCCCATTACATTATATTTCTGAGGAGTATCTTGATTTTCTCCAACATTCATCTTGCCTATTGTAACCTTTTTCCCTTCATACTCTTTTGCAAGTTCGGAAATTACAGGAGCAAGCATCAGGCAAGGTCCACACCACGGTGCCCAAAAGTCAACAAGCACTGGAACATCGGATTTTAAGACTTCTTTTTCGAAGTTTTGATCAGTAAATGTTATTTCGGACATGGATTGTTAAATTTAAAATGCAAAATTCAAAAATACTTAGCTTGTAGCTTTTTAGACCGTAGTACGGCCTTTAGCTTATTAGCTTGTAGAGATTTATTGTCTATGAAATACCTAAAAAGATAATTCCTAGTAAGTGCCGTAATACGGTACAAGCTAAAATAATTGGGTATTGGGATTTGATTTCTGTCTTCGCTCTGCTTTGGCGGACAAGTGTGAATATCTGTGTGGATTTTGCTAAACGTCTCTGTCATCCTGAATCCGCCTAAGTCAGCCCGCAGGCTGACGCAATGGCGGATGAAGGATCCCGTTGGATCTTGCAACGTTGCTTGCTACAGGGCTTCTCGCCGACAGTAAAATAAATAAAAACTTTTAATTTGTATAACTATTAAGATTAAGAATTACTTTCCTTTTTAAACCAGTCTTTTGCCAAACCTTCCCATTTTGGATTCTTTGATTCAATAAGCTTGATTTTCTTCTCTTTTGTCCAACCTTTGATTTGTTCTTCTCTGTAGATTGCATCTTTAATATTATTATAGAATTCGTAATAAACTAATTTGTCAATATTATATCTTTTAGTGAATCCCGGGATAAACTTGCTTTTATGTTCTTGGATTCTCCTTTTTAGATCGTTAGTTACTCCGATGTATAAGATAGTATGTCTTTGGTTGGTTAGGATGTAGATATAGAATTGTCTGTTTTTCATAAAAAGATTCTTGAGAAGAAGGTAGTAGCAAGCGACGTCTTTGGACTAACGGGATTCTTCTCCTCCTCCGCCTGCGGGCTACGGAGGATCAGGATGACATGGTGTTTTTCAAGTTATTTTAAAAAGTGACTTCAGTATATTTTCAAACTTCTCAGGATCCTGATTTTTACAAGATACACGAATTTCTGCTTCGTTCTTCAGGACTTCCCTACCAATTTTTTCTAATCCTGCGCGAGCGGCAATTATCTGTTGAATAATATCTTCACAAGATCTTTTTTCTCTAATCATATTTTCAATGCCAGAAATTTGACCTGATATTTTGTGAAGAAGGTTTATGGTTTGTTTTTGGCTTTTGTTGATTTTGGGCGGCATTGGCAGTTTTTGCTAGAAGAGAATAATATACTATACTCCAGTATATGATAGTATTTTTTGCTCGTCAAGTTGACTTTTGACCTATTTTTTATCTTTTTGTATAATATATCTAGTAGTATAGTAAACCCAATAACACGTCTCTTAAAAAAGAACTAAAAACTTACAAAAGATAAAAAGAAAAACTCCTTTCTAGGCCAAGGGGTAAGCTTGTGTTAATTAAAGGTAGCAAAATTATTAGAGTGTAGGTAGCTTATTGAGAGAGCTCTTTCTAAAAGATAGAGAAAATTTGGTAATAAAGAGTTTTTAGTAAAAGAGATTTGCTGGAGTTGAACCAGTTAATTTTTTATGAAATTTAAACATTAAAAATTATAAAAATGCCAAGTACAGTAAGCCAAGGTACACAAGAATCAAAACCCAAAAAGAGCAGTGCTGGAGTAGTTATCGGTATTGTCTTGCTGGGAGTTTTGATAGCTTCCGGGTACTTTGGTTATATTAAGTGGCATCTGCCGAAACTTGCAAAAGCTTATATTGAGAAGACAGAGGATAAGTTTAAGGAAGTTAGCGGTCTTGTAGAAAAGGTCAAGAAAGACGTAGAAAAGAATTTTGATGCTGATTTAAAAGAGGAAAAGGAAGATAAGGACATTGAAGAAATGACCAAAGAGATTAATGATGCTTACGACCTTGCAGAAGAGCTTATTGAAAAAACTAAGGAAGCACAAGATAGTATACCTTTTAACTTAGCAGCCAAAGATTTGGATAAGAAATTGAAAGATCATTATAAAGATGCTTTGCAATTGGGAGAGGATTATAAAGCACTAATTCAATTTTATAAGAATGCAATTCCTTTGTTAGAAAAATATGAAAAGTTAGCTAATGATGTTTCAGAGATTGAGAAAAGTACAATTAATAAACCTTTAGATTTAACCGAAGTTGCAGATAAATATAGGGAAAAGGCTAAGGAGTTTGAGGCTTTAAAAAAGGATTTTGAGAATCTTGAAGAGAATGAGGATACAAAGAAGTCAGAGGAAATAATTGTTGATCTCATGGATAATGTTGTCGCATACCTTGATAAATCAGCTGATGTTTTAGATAAACTTAAGAAAGCAGCAGATAAAAAATCAGAAAGTTTGCTTAATGAAGCAAAAAGAGAGGCTGACGAAGTAGGTAGCGACTTTAAAAAAGATCTTGAAGATTTTGATAAGAAAAACAAAGAAGATGATAAAAGGATAAGGGAAATATATATAGGAAAAGCTGATGATATTTTTGGGATGAAGAGTGAAATTGAGAAACTGTATGAGGAATTAAAAGAGAAGTTTGGACTATAGTACACACAACTTTAAGCTTTTAGATATTTTGAAAAGATGGTGTAGGACACACCGCCTTTTTAGTTATCAAGAGCTGCGAATAATTAGGAACCACGAATCATGAATTACGAATCACGAATACTAGATACACTATTAAATGGGTAGACGAGAGTCCTTGCTCTTGTCTGCTCCGAGCAGGGGCTCGGAGCTACCCAAAATATGTTGAAAAAAGTTAGTTGATCATAGTTATCACATAGGGTATTATACTAATATAAAAATAACCATAACTTATATGAATTTCAAAAAAACGCTAGGCTTTTTATTTTTATCTATTTTTATTCTGTTTCTCGTAGGCTTTTTTAATGATGCTCAAGCAATTTCCAAAGTTAATGTTTACTATTTTTATAGCTCTGGTTGTCATGCTTGCGAGGGAGTGAAACCTGTAATTTCTAGTTTAGAAGAGCGCTATAATTACGTAGAGTTTCACAAATACGATCTTCTCGGCAATCAAGAGAATTTGGATCTTTTTGAAAAATTTCAGAATTCTTTTTGTGAGAGTGAAGAATTTGGGATACCCGTGGTTTTTATTGGAGATACTCATCTTCATGGAAGAAGTAATATTGAGGATAATTTAGAACCTAAAATTAAGGAATGTAAAGACAGTCAATGCCCCGATGCTTCTGAAAAAGTAGAAGGATTTACTTGTGAAAGGAAGGATTTAGCACTTCTTGTTTTAGTATCTGCTGCAGCTGTTGATGCTATTAATCCCTGTGCTTTTGCAGTACTGATTTTACTTGTTGCGGCAACTTTGGGCACTGGTGATAAGAAAAAAGGACTGAAGTCTGGTTTTAGCTTTATTTCTGCAGTTTATGTTGTGTATTTTCTTTTAGGTATTGGAATTTTAAGTTTCTTAAGATTGTTTACCCTATCAGGTGTTTTTTACAAAACAGTCGGGGGCCTTGCAATTCTCCTTGGACTTTCTAATATTAAAGATTTTATTAAATATGGCGGTGGAGGGTTTTTAACTGAAGTACCTCTAGGCTGGCGAGACACAATGAAAAAATTTATTGCCCGGGCGACAACTCCCATTGGTGCATTTCTAATGGGCTCTCTTGTTAGTTTAATCCTACTTCCCTGTACATCAGGTCCTTATATAGCGATACTTAGTATGCTTTCTAAAAATCCTTTTGATCTTAAGGCACTTTCTTACCTACTTTTGTATAACTTAATCTTTATTTTGCCAATGATAGCAATTGTCCTGATTTGCTATCGAGGTTTTAGTTACCTTACACTTGAGACTTTACGCAAGAAAAAAATAAGGCTTTTACACCTTATCGCAGGGATTATTTTGGTTTGTTTGGGAGTGGCGATGATAGCAGGATTGATTTAGGCGAGAGGCAATGCGAATAAATCTAGCTTGTACCGTATTACGGCACTTGTAGCTTCTGGCTTTTTAGCTTGTAGCGGGGGGGGTATTAGAGTGTTAGGACATTAGGACTGTTGGGGGGCTGTTAGGATTTATTAATTCAAAATTAAAAATGCAAAATTTAAAGTAGTTTGGGTTTTAGGTTGTAGGTGATAGGTTTTAGTAGATGGAGAATAGTAGATATCTTTTAGCTTTCTAAGAAACT
>PFNU01000071.1:0-4412 GCA_002792135.1 bacterium (Candidatus Torokbacteria) CG_4_10_14_0_2_um_filter_35_8
TGTTCGGATGACTATGCTCTTAAGATAGGTGAAGTTTGCTCTCGAGAAGATCACTTTGGCTGGGATTGTAGCAACTTATCTTTCTGCCCGATCTTAAGAGTCGATGCTAATCTTTCTCTAATGGTTTGCTCAGATATCAAAGGTAGTAAGATATCTCGGTTTATTATTTTTGATCTATCTAATTCGGAAAAATATGAGCTTTTCCTAAAAAGCTGGGTAGAAGATCCTGACAGAAATGAATGCTGTAAAAATTATGGATGCTACTGGAGTAATATTGTACGAGCCGTATATAACTTTGATACGGGCGGAAGTTTTACTGAATAGAAAACACTAAAGGATAATTCTTAAAGTACATAGCTTACCTTGAAGTAGTTTGGGTAGTTTTGATAGAATAAAACTAGAGATTGTAATCTAAATAAAAATCCCATGACAAAAGCTTTCCACGAAGTCAATATCGCAGGCTTAAAACGAAAACTCCCCCTTTTTGAAGCAGCACCGAAAGTTAAAATTGCCTTGTTTAATATTTTGGGAGATACCGAAGTAGCAGTCCATTCTTACAGTAACAGGTTCTTCTGAGTCTTTAAAATAAACAATATCGAGAGGTTTAATCCTGTTCCAAGGAGAGTACCTTGCCTTATACCATCTCGACTCAATTTTCTTTTCTTTCGTTAAAATCTTGGGAAGAAGTCCCCAGGATTTTTTCATTATGGCTATGTTGATCATGTTTTCACTGTGCTATATATATGGTAATATACAAACGAGGTACATATTTAATTTACAATAATGAATACAAAAGCATAAGAACACTCGATTTACTGCACTTTTTAAAAATCTACTAAATAAAATCAATCCATGTTTAACCTCCATCCTGTCCTCAAAAAATACTTCGGCTACGACACATTCCTCCCTTTCCAAAAAGAAGCAGTTGAAAATATATTAAACAAAAAAGACAGCCTTGTTGTTCTTGCAACAGGCAGCGGCAAATCTCTTATTTATCAGATTCCAGCTGTTATAAATAAAGGAATAACCCTAGTCTTTTCTCCGCTTATCTCTCTTATGAAAGATCAGGTAGACCAACTTAACAAAACCGGAATCTCAGCCGTATATTTAAATTCAACACTTTCTCTAGAACAAAAAAGGCAAATCTATCAAAAAATCCGACAAGGTAGCATCAAAATTTTATATATCGCGCCAGAACGATTTTTTACCGGGAGATTCCAAGAGTTTCTGCAAACGCTTAATATTTCACTTATTGCTGTAGATGAAGCGCATTGTATTTCTGAATGGGGACATGACTTCCGACCAGAATACAGAAAGCTTTCTATATTAAAAAAGCTATTTCCTTCCGTCCCGGTTGTAGCACTCACTGCGACTGCAACTAAAAAAGTACAAGAAGATATTGTCAGACAACTTAATATTCCCAAAGCAATCCTTTCCATTGGAAGCTTTGAAAGAACAAACCTTACGATTCATATCAATAAGAAAAATTATTTTATAGAGCAAGCTGCAGAAATTTTAGAAAAGCGAAAGAATGAATCTGGTATTATTTACTGTGCAACAAGAAAAAGAACAGAAGACTTATCACGAACTCTAGCAGAATTAGGATACGAAAATTTACCTTATCATGGAGGAATGGATACTATAACAAGAACAAAACATCAGAATGCATTTTCAAACGAAGAAGTAAACCTCATAGTAGCAACGGTTGCCTTTGGGATGGGAATAAATAAATCCAACATCCGCTTTATTATTCACGCAAATTTACCAAAATCTATTGAGGCATATTATCAACAAATCGGCCGTGCAGGGAGAGATGGACTTTTCTCAGACTGCTTTTTGTTTTACTCCAATGGTGATATTGCAACCCAGCAATACTTAATTGACACTTCTGAAAGCAATAAATATAAAAAATTAGCATCGCAAAAATTACAAGAAATAGTACGCTTCGTCCGAAGTCTAGAATGCCGACACAATTATATTCTCCATTATTTTGATGAAGAAAGAAAGGATTATACTTGTAAAAAAAGATGCGACGTATGTTTATCAAAAGATATAGAGAGAAGAGACATAACAGTGGACGCCCAAAAAATATTATCAAATATTTACCGCATATCTTACCCGGTTGGTATCTCAACTCATGCTCAAATCCTGGCAGGATCAGGTTCTAAAAAATCCGCAAAATACAAAAATCTATCAACCTTTGGCATTATGCAAGAAAAATCCCAAGATGAGATTAGAGATCTAATAAGCACACTAGTTGATCAAGGGTTTATCTGGCAAGAAGCAGGTAAATATCCAGTTTTACATTTAGATAAAAAGGCTTCTAAGATTTTATTAGGTAAAGAAGAAGTTATCGTCAAATTACGTAAGGTTCAAGAAATAGAAAAAGAGATAAAATACCAAGTAGAATTATTTGAATTTCTAAGAGAATGGCGAAGAAAGCAAGCTATAAGAGAAGAAGTGCCTCCCTATGTCATTCTTTCAGATCCAGTACTAGTTGATTTAGCTACATATTTACCAACTACTAAACAAGGCTTGGAGAAAATTCCAGGAATCGGTGAAAAAAAGCTTGCCCGCTACGGAAATTTTCTTTTAATCGTTATTAGTAGGTATTGTAAAAGTAGGGGAGTCTCTTCACGCATGAAACTACTTGCTGCAAGAAGAGAAAGAAAGAGAATAAGAAGATTCACACAAGGATCAGATACTATTGCAGAAACGCATATCTTCTATAAAAAAGGTATGGACATCAAACAAATTGCTAAAAAACGAGAGCTTACAGAAAGAACTATCTTAAAACACATTTGTGAACTTATAAAAGAAAAACGTATCCCAAAGGAGGATTTACAAAGATTTGTTCCCCCTAAACGTGCGCAGAAAATACGAAAGGTTTTTGAAGATATTGGAGATATAGAAAAGCTCAAACCAGCAAAAGACATACTGGGAGATAATTTCTCATATGACGAGATTGATTTGGTACGAGCAGTAATGATAGTAGAGAAGATGAACTCTTAGAATGAGTTAACAAAAATAAAGCTTGCAAATAAAGGCTTATGCCTTGTTTTTTTCTTTTGTTAAAATCTTGGGAAGTAAGCCCCAGGATTTTTTCATTATGGCTATGTGGATCATGATATCAAATTTTACTATAAGAATCTATAATAATTTTAACTATCCTAACTCATATAAAAAAGAGTTGACAGCAGATAGTAAACAATCAGTTCGTCTGCTACCGAAGCCCCCTCTCAAGGAGAACCCTCTCAAGGAGAATTATTATTGTCATCTCTACACAGCAAGAAGAGGCCAAAGATCACGAAGCACACCACAAAGACCGCAACGACCCCCAAGAGCACGGGTGTCCCCGTTCTCCTGGGGAGCTCAGAAAGAACCCATAAAACCGATAAGATCGAAGCTCCCACGACAAACAGGAGAAAAACTAGCTTCATTTTTACCTTACCCCTCCTTTCAAAAAAGATTAACCTAGTAAAATTAAAGCATAAATAGTCATTTTTTGAAACTAAATTGGTTTAAATGTATAATCTTTGGTAAAATATTATGAGAGGCATAATAGCCTAAGATGTCCTTATTATATAAATTTATTAGTAATTTTAAAATAAATCCATGATCAACCTCAAAAAAATCCAAAAAGAAATCTATAGAAACAAACTTGAGAAAGGCTTTAATACTAAAGATGTCTACCTCGAATTCTGTCTTACTCACAATGAACTATCAGAAGCTTTCCAAGCCTACAATAAAAAACTTCCTGATCTGGGTGAAGAACTTGCTGATGTTGCAATTTACCTTCTTGCCCTTGCAGAGATTTTAAATATTGATTTGGAAGAAGAGATCTTAAAGAAGGTTGAGAAAAATAAAAAAAGGAAGTATAAAGAAGTGAACGGAGTGCTTGTGAAGACGAAAGATATTTAATACAATTTAAATTATTAAAAAAATGAAAACAATAGAAGAAACCCGCAAAAAGATCTAAAAGAATTAGGAATAGAAATATAAAATAATTTTATAATTAAAAATTAAAAGACAAACCCATGAATCAACAACCAAACGCACCAAACCCTCAAGCACCAAGTCAGCAAGTTCCAAACCAGCAACCCCCAAACATTCAGCAAAACATTCCAACTCCACAAACCCCGCAGCCAATACCAGGCAGAACCAATTGGCTAGTTACAATTCTCATCGTAATTCTTGCAATTGGAGTCGCAGGTGTGATAGTTTATTTCTGGCAAAAATCGGAAAACGAAAGTAAAATAAAGGAGTTAGAAGCCCAAATCAAAACCTTGGAAAGTGATTTTTTGAAATCAAAAGATAAAGAGCTCTCAACCAAAGAATCAGAAGAAGAGTCGCAAGATCAAGAGCTTACTTACGAAAATTCAGAATATGGTTTTACTCTAACTTTTCCAGAA
>PFNU01000071.1:4511-8232 GCA_002792135.1 bacterium (Candidatus Torokbacteria) CG_4_10_14_0_2_um_filter_35_8
TATATAACAGAAAACAGCGAATATGTTTTTGCCTGGTCCCATGCTCAAGATGCTGCCAGCATGGAGATGGCACAAAGAATCGGAGAAGTATCTTCTATAATAACTACTTTCCAACTAAAATAATAATCTTTTAAACAATAAAATAAAAATATGAAAAACAACAAACTAAAGATAGCCCTTTTAGTCATATTTATAATTTTTCTCTTTACTCTCGACTGGGCAGCACTTCCTAACATATCAAAAGGTGAACCTGATCCGCATTTGGAATATGGAATAATTGTATTTATTTTAATCGTGTTTGGAGTAATGGTTTCCAGAAAGATCTTTTCCCACTAAATAAAGTTCTCACAGAGTTTGATTACATAGAGGTATTTCAGTAAATAGTTTCCATTATTTATTATTCTAATCCTTAAGCTCCTCTTCTACTTCTTTTGCGCCTTTTTCTAATTCCTTTACTTGTTCTTTGTCCTTCTTAAGAAGTAATGCTTGAAACTCACCAACGTGAGTTTTTTCTTCCCTTGCAATATCAAGAAGGATTTTTTTAATACCCTCATCTTTAGTATAACCTGCCATTTGTTCATAAAAATTGATAGCATCAAGTTCAGCAATTATCCCAGCCCGTAAAATTTCTTCATCTTTATCTTCCTCTGGTACTTTTTCTAAATTAATAGGGAGTTGTGATAGCATAAGTTTTTCAGCTAAGAATAAAATTATAACAAATATGGAAATAAAATGGGAATTCTGTAAATGTAAATTTACATTTATATTAGAAAATACATTAGAAAACGATTTGACCAACTTGGAATAGTTTTAGCAGAATTTTAATCCGTAAGAAAAAGTCATCCAACAAACTAAAAAATTTCAGTAAATATACTCTGACAAGCTAATTATATAAAAAATGCCAACATCATCAATATCGCCCTAAATTCATGATTTGGCCCAGGGTGACTTTTTCTTTTCGGAGTCCACGTCTTAGGGTTAAATTACCCAGGGTTCTAAATAACTCTTGAAATCTATAGAGCTCTTGGGTTTGCTCATTCGATAACGAAGTTCCATCCCCTCTTATAAAACGTAGAAATCGCTTATTGTTATTTAACAATAATTTCATAAGCTCATCTATATTATAATATCTCACATTAATATCGTAACCTCCTATGGTTTTTTTCATTTTCTTCTTAGAAAGACCAGATGCGCAAATAAAGCAGAGATAATCCCCAAGTTCTGCGTACTTTCCTATAGTTTCCTTCATCGTTTTAGTCTCAGTCTGCGATTTTATATCGATTACAATCTTCCTTCCATCTTTCATCTCAAAAACTAAATCCGGACTCAAGTG
This sequence comes from bacterium (Candidatus Torokbacteria) CG_4_10_14_0_2_um_filter_35_8, assembly GCA_002792135.1. Classification (GTDB taxonomy): domain Bacteria; phylum Patescibacteriota. The sequence continues at coordinate 5,845 of PFNU01000071.1, forward strand.
ACGATCCTTTCCGAATTCATCTTTTCTTACAATATGTTTTTCTATGCTTAGATTTTTATTACCAATAAGTTCTAAAACTTTATATACCATATTATGGAAAATTCTGCCTAGCTCTGGAAGATCTACTGAATCTATTTCCATGTTCTTAAGAGTTTCAAATGCATCAGGGGACCAATATTGAGCAATTCTTCCTTCCTTGTTTAAATAATTACCAAACCGAGCCGGTCTTTTTTCTATTACTTGTAAGAATCTAACCGCATCGTTTATAATCTCTCTATCATAAGATTTCAATAAATAAAGAAGTTTGCCTGAATCAATCCATCCATCAGGAATCTTTTTTAACTCTTCTACTTTTTTTTCTAGAATACTAATAACATCTGGTGAATAATATCTCGACAAAGAAGAATCAATTAAATACATCTTCTGCATATCCTCGGTAATCTTATCAGTGTTTTCTATTATCTCCACAAGAGAATTACGCGGTATATCTAGCTTCTCTGATATTTCCTCTGTATTTAACCAACTTTGAGGAACTAGTTCTAGAGAAAATCTTTCTAAATTATCGATTTTCTTTTTTAAATTTTCAACAAAAGTTGGTGAATAGTAGGTAATAAGTTCCAGACTATATTTTCCTCGTTGTAAGAAATCTTTACAATCACTAGGCTGCTTTTCTTCTAAGTATCGTAATAATTCTCTCTGAGTCGAACTCCAACCCGGACCACGCGAATCAATCTTCTGCAGTTCCTCTTTCATCTCCGATTCACTAGCCCATCCTTCATGAGGATGTTGTAACATATCTTCTATTAGTATCTCTAATGAGTTAAGTAATTCTGGTGAACAGTATAATTTCATCTTTTTTTCAGAGGATAAATAAACTTCTGCCTTGCCTGGATTTTCTAAAATAACTTTCTCAGCTAAGTCCAAAATTAGGCCTTTAGACACTTGCGTTTTATATTCTTCAGCACAAAAAGACCTTATATCGCGTGATAAACGATCAGCATCTATCCATCCTTCCGGCGGTTCTTGGTAATCTTGTTCTTCTTTGTCTACTGGTTCCCCCTCAATTCCCAATATGCTTCTAGCTGTTTTATTATTTCTCTCTCTCTTTATGTCTGAAGTTATTTTTTCTTCTTCTCTTCCTGAAGAATCTGAAGAAAATATCTCCCTCGAAGACTCATTTCTCATATCTTTAATTTTTACTTTATATTGTTTTAAATTTTTTTGCTTTAAGTTTTATGCTTTACTAATAGCCACCCTATTTTGGTACGAATAAGACTGAAACTACCTTTAAGCTTTTTACCTTTTAATTCAATTTCAATATAACCATCTTTAAAACTTTTTTCCATAGAAATCTTTTTTCCATCTTCCTCTCTTACATTCTTATAAGTACCTTTGTCCCAAATAATAACACTACCAGCGCCATACTCTCCTTCGGGAATTTTCCCTTCAAAATCTGCATACTCTAAAGGATGGTCTTCAACAAGGATAGCAAGACGCTTTACTTTGGGATCAAGTGAAGGTCCCTTTGGCACTGCCCAAGATTTTAAAACTCCACCAATTTCCAATCGAAAATCATAATGCAGATTCCTTGCCTTATGTTTCTGAACTATAAAAATCGGCTTTTTAGATCTCTTCTTTTTACCGCCTTCTGGCTCAATGGTACGCTTAAAGTCTCTTTTTTTGTGGTATTTTTCAAGGGAGTTTTTTGGAGACATATTTTAAATATTAAACAACTTAAAGTCATCCTGAGCTGTCCGGCTGAGAAAGTTTTTTAAAAGCATAGTGCTGTCTTTTAAAATTTAAATTATTTTAGTGAAATCAATTTCACTAGACACGCTAATGTTTTTATGAGTAGAATTTTAGAAGATAAAATAATTAAATTTTTAAAAAAATGAACGAACCACACTTTATCCAAATGCTGATTCTGCGTGAGCTTTTATTTAATCCTTATTCCAGATTTACCGACCTTAATATTTCTGGATTAACTTCGGATCACTTCACTTATCATGTCAGAACATTAACTAGAAAAGGTTATGTTAGAAAAGAAAGGGGTAAATATATTTTAACCGCTAAAGGAAAAGAGTTCTCAAACCAAATGAACACAGATAAAGTATTAATTGAAAAACAGCCAAAAGTAAGTGTTATAGTTATTGTAGAAAAACAAATAAAAGGCGTAAACTATTTTCTTGCTCAAACTAGATTAAAAGAACCCTTCTATAGCTGCCGGGGATTTATTAGTGGCAAGGTTCGTTTTGGTGAAACTATACTTAGAGCAGCAAGACGAGAGTTACTAGAAGAAACTGGCCTTATCGCTAATTTAAAATTTAAATTTTTACTACATGAACATGTCTATTCTCAAAAAGGAAATCTACTAGAAGATAAACTTTT
>PFNU01000127.1:0-15910 GCA_002792135.1 bacterium (Candidatus Torokbacteria) CG_4_10_14_0_2_um_filter_35_8
TTTTGGGTGAAGTGAGGTAGTAAAATGAGTTTTTACTTCTGTAGGTCTTACCCATTTTGTTTCTACAAATTTATCGGAAGGATTGACTTTGCCACCAATAACTTCACAAAGATAATAAATTGATAAGAACTCTCTTTTTTCAGGATATGTTTTTGCAAAAATAACTTTTTTTACATCTACATCTAGGCCAGTTTTCTTTCTGACTTCAAGTTTAAGATAGTGTTCTAAATCCTCTTCATATGCTGGCCTTCCGCCTGGGAGACACCAAGTAAGTTCTTTGATATAAGGATCATTTTCTCGTCGACCAATTAGAATTTTTCGTGTTTTAGAATTATAAACAATCCCCAGGACATTAACTAAAAATATTCCTCTATCATATTGGTTCTAGTCCATCATGATTTTAACAATTAATTTTAAAATTTTACTCGGATACTCTTATTATTTGTTATTTTTATATTTAGGTCAATAAATTTTCCTATAAATTTTGTTATCTTAATTAGTTTTCGGCAATATAGTGATTTGAGTTTACCTAGATTAAATTATGATATTTAGCTTCAATTGTTTTTACAAAAACGGGTTTCTACTATTTTTTTCAAGACTAATATTTCTTCCATTTAACACTATTCAAAAGGGGATAGTATAGATCGTCATCTTTATTAACGGTTAAAGGATTATTTTTTACAGAATCAAATTCAGAGAAGTCAATATCAAAATTAATATCAGAAATTATTGCAATTGGTGTTTTTTCTTTTCCTTCTCCCATACAAATCACGGTTCCCGCTGTCAGAGAATCTGCGATATTACTTTGGGTAATTTTTAATTCTCTTCCGAAAATATCAGATTTGCCTCGGTAATCTTTCAGAGGATAAAAACCATAATAGGAGATAGAGATACCCATAATACCCCATCTTCCTGGCGTACTATGAGAGTCGCTAATAATTACTCCAAATTCTTTAAGATTGTAATTTTTTTTAATAAAGTTATAAATTTCCTTGGCAGCTTGGAATGGTTTTTTGGGCCATAAAATATAGTATCCTTTAGCATTGCTTTCATCTATTCCTGCTGTTGGAATAAGAAGATTATTTTTTAAAGTAAGCATTACCCAGCTTTCTGGTACTTGATCGCGATCTAGGTAAAAATCAGCTTCTTTTTTTACTAGCTCATCTTTATCTTTTACATTTTCTATTTTAACACACCTTCCTTGCCAAATAGAAACTATTTTGGAAGTTATTACAAAGATAGATTTTTCTTTTAACTGCAGATTTTTAAAACTTTCTCTTATTAAACTAAAAAGATTGTCTTTGGGAGGAGTAAATATGCGAGTTTTAATAGGGGTGATTTGCATGGTTGGTTTAGCTTGTAGGAAATTAAGTGTAAAAAGGAGTTTTGTGATATGTCAGAATGAGAGCAAGGGCTCTTGTCTACCCATTTGTTTAATACCTAGAATTCATGATTCATAATTCATGATTCTTTATTCGGTTGCTGGCTATTCCTAAATTAGAATTTAACTGTAAATTTTTACTACCTTCTAATAATTAAGAAGATATTATAACACACAAATAATATTACGAAAATAATTCCTTGCCATCTTTCTAATTTACGTTTTTTACCAATAAACATAAAGATAAAAAAGAGACAAGATATAGCTAAAAGAAAGATTAAATCAGTATTTATAAAAGATGGGATTAATATAGATGCAACACTTGCAGTTGTTGCTAAAACAAAAAATATGTTAAAGATGTTTGACCCTATTATGTTGCCTACTACAAGATCAACCTGTTTTTTTCTAGCAGCAGTGATTGCTGTTACAAGCTCTGGAAGGGATGTTCCTATAGCAACAATGGTTGCAGAGATTGCAAATTCGCTCATGCCAATAACTCTTGCAATAGTAACTGCACCTTCTACAGTCCATTTTCCACCAAAAAATAACCCTACAAGACCTCCCAAAATCATCAGAGAAGATATAGAAGTTTTATATTCTTGGATCTCAATTCTATGTTTTATAATGTGGTTTTTCTCCTTTAAAGCGAATTCCACAATATAATACAGAAAGATGCCAAAAAAACACAGCATTAAGAGGCCTTCTGTCTTGAGGAGATTCGATGTTTGAGTTGGGTCAGTAAAATAATCATTAGTAGCTATTATTAAGACTAAAGCTGCTAGAATACTAAAAGGAATTTCTCGTCGAATAACAGATCTTTTGATTTGGATGGGCCAGATAATAGAGGTAACACCCAAGATTAAAAGAATATTAGCAATATTGCTTCCTATGATGTTTCCTAAAACGACTTGGGGAGTTCCTTTAATAGTAGAAAGTAAACTAACAACCAACTCTGGCATACTGGTGCCAAAAGCGACTATAGTAAGTCCTACTATTAGGGGTGACACACCAAGTTTTTTAGCAAGAGAGGATGAGCCATCTACTAAAAGGTTTGCGCCTTTGATAAGTAGAATGATGCCGACAAAGGAGAGAATGTATGTTATCATAGCTTATAGGTTAGGATTAGATTGCGAGAGGTGAATATTAATTAAGAGACTTCTATATATCAAAAGCTGCAAATGTCCAATTTCTAATTACTAATTTCTAATCAATCCCCAATGTCCTAATGACCAATTGTTCTTGATTCACGATTTGTAGCTTTCTTACATTATAACAAAAATTTACTTATATTTTAAATCCTTAAGCCATGCTTAGCACTATCAAAAAACGCCGTAGCATTAGAGATTTTTTGGAAAAAGAAGTAGAAGAAGAAAAGCTTCAAGAGATTCTAAAAGCCGCTATGTTTTCTCCTTCTGCAAGACATATAGATCCTTGGGAGTTTCTTGTGGTAAAAGACAAGAATATTATAAAAAAGCTTTGTGATTCCTGTGTGTTTTCTTCATTTTTTGAAAAGGCACCGATAGTTATTGTAATAGTAGCAGATGAGAGTAAAAGTGATTATTGGGTTGAAGACTCGGCGATTGCAGCAGAAAATATTTACCTTGAAGTAACAAATCAAGGTTTGGGAACTTGTTATATTCAGATTAGAGATGCCTCAGGAGAGGTCAAGGAAAAAGAAAAATATGTTAGAGAAGTGTTTTCGGTTCCTGATAATATAAGAATCCAATGTCTTATGCCCATAGGTTATCCTGCGGAGTATCCGGGAGAACATAGTAATCAGGAATTTGATGAAAGCAAAATTCATTGGGATGAGTTTTAACTGTTATGTATCTAAAGGAAGCTAGTAAAAAAATCTGGAATTATCTTTGTCTAAAAGACAGGCTTGAAAAAGCTGATCTTGTGTTTGTTTTTGGTGGCCACACTGTTAAGTTAGCATTTATACAGAAATAATTATGCAAATAAAATTTTATTTACTGGTAGTCTTGGAACTTTTAGTAATCCTCATTGGAAGAGGCCTGAAGCGGATATATTCTTTTACTCTTACAGAACGTTATTTTTGGTATGGAGGAAGTTAAGAGACTAAGATTAAAACCTCAAAAAGTTATTTTAGTCGCAAGACCTCATCATGCAAGAAGAGCTTATGCAACTTTTATTAAAAATACTAATATAGGAAAAATTATTAGCGCTCCCTGTGAATTAAATTTTCGTTATTCTAAAGAATTATCTGAAATTTTAGTTGGTGAAATCGATAGGCTGATTTTATATACTAAGAAAGGAGATATTCAAAAGCAAAAGATTCCCAAAGACGTAATGGAGGCTTATGATGTATTGAGTAAGTCTCTAGGAAATTAACTGCACCTTTTATTTTTAACAAAAAAGTATTACAATAGAATTGGGAAAATCAGTTTTGGGATTGTTTCACTATAATTCAATAAAAACATCTCTATGGAATCAAAAAAGATTCTCATTATAGAAGATGATCCTGATCAAATTTTGCTTTATAGAGAAGCTTTTAGACTTGCCGATTTTCCAGTGGACGCAGTAGATAATGGAAGAGAGGGTGTGGAAAAAATTAAGAAGGATAAACCTGATATTGTGATTTTAGATATTCTCATGGATGATTTGAGTGGAGTGAATGTTTTGCAACTTGTAAGAGAGAATTCTGAAACCAAGAATATCCCCGTTCTGGTTTTAACAAACCTTGTGAGAGAGGATATAGAGAGGCAAGTAAGAAAGTTAGGAGTGGAGGATTATATTATAAAGACTAGTGTTATTCCTGTAGAAGTGGTTGAGAGAGTGAAAAAAATATTAGGAATTAGGTAAATAGCAAGTAGAGTTATAGAAGCTATAGGTTAGTGATGAAAATTTGGAGTCATTTCCTGGGTTGCGGATGTAGGACTTTGAATAAAGCCATTTTTCAAGCCTTTTTTGTAAAACTCTTTTAGAGTCTTTTCATATTCTTTTTTTGTGATTCTTCTACTAACTTTAGGATACTTTTCTGCTTTATAAGTTGGATAATATTGAGCCATTAAGCTTACATAAACTTTTTTGGAAATTTTTGATGCAAGAAATTTAAACACTTTTTTGCTATCAGAGATATTATTAGGTAGAACTAAATGACGGACAATGAGTCCTTTTTTTATAACCCTATTTTGGGTAAAAACAGGATTTCCAACCTGGCGGTGCATCTGCCCAATTGCTTTTTTATTGTAATAAAAATAATTAGGAGTTTGAGAGTATTTTTGGGAGTTTTTAGAGTCCGTATATTTCATATCAGGAAGATAGATATCAAAAATGTCATCAAGTAATTTTAAGGTTTTGATAGAATCAAATCCATTAGTATTATAAACCAATGGAATTTTCAGTCCTTTTAATATGGCAATCTCCAGTGCTTCAATAATTTGGGGTACAAAATGAGTAGGGGAAACAAGGTTTATATTATGTGCTTTCTGAGATTGGAGATTAAGCATCATTTGAGCAAGCTTTTTACTAGAGACCTCTTCTCCGTATCCAAGATGACTTATTGGGAAGTTCTGACAATAAACACAGCGCATATTGCAATGCGAAAAGAAAATAGTACCAGATCCTTTTCGTCCTGAAATGGGTGGCTCTTCTCCGAAATGAAGCTGTGCTGTATTTACTTTTGGCATTAGTCCTGCTTTGCAAAAGCCTTTCTCACCTTTTACTCTATTTACTTTGCATTTTCTAGGACAAAGCGTACATTTTTCCAAAGTCTTTAAAAGACGATTTTTTCTTTTTTGGAGTTCTCCTGATTTGTATAGAGACAGATAAGAAGGGCGATTTTTCATTTTATTGATTTGATAATGCTACCTTGATAAATTATGAAGACGCAATCCTGGGATCGCGTCTTCTTTCATGATATTGAAGATATTGAAATTTTATTAGTCAGAAGCACTCCAAGTAAGGTCCATATATGTTGCAGGGACTGGTTTGCGATTAGATATTCCTCTACCAACATATATGTGTTGAGGAGCAAAATTAGAATAGGATATTCTACTTTCTGGTCCTTCTTTGCCATCCACACTTACTTTTACTTTGTTATTTCCCCAACTTACGGTTATATTATAAGTCTTTTTAGGATTCCAAGTTAATTCATCCCATCTTCTGTCCTCATCACATCTTCCATAGCCGTCCCAACATAGTCCCTGTTTTAATATGCCGTCTCTATATTTTCTTAATATAAAATAATTCCATTTAAAGTGATTGGGATCTTTATGATCGTTAGTCCATTTAGTGTGTTTAGCTAACATTACAAATTGATATTTATTACTAGTATCTGGTTCGTTCTGTTGTACTCCAGTTACCTTAAAACTTACCTGCCCAGATTTCTTTGGTCCGCCCATATCTATTTGCCATGTTCCAGGCTCTCCAGGTTCTCCGGGTTCTGGTGTAGGAGTTGGCGTTGGTTCTCCTTCTCCATAAGGCACCCCATTAATTTCTAGAGACATACATTTACTTTGGTTATTGCACTTCCAGATTGACTGAAAATGCATATTATTGTGAACAATTTTTACTACTGGTTTTACTGGTCCTCCTGCGGACCCAATAGTAATTTTCATTGATTTTCTTCCTGTACCAGTGTCTATTATATTCCATCCAACTTCATCTGCAGCATCACATAGGATTTTAATGGTACTATTTCCGTCTTGATCCGGACTATATGTGAAGGTTCCTTCAGCGATTAATTCTTTAGTACTAGGGCTTTTAGATAAATCGTATTGTTCAACAGAAACATCTATAGTAAGAATTTCCTTTGGTTCTACATATAATATTTGCTTTTCTTGTGATCCTATGTCATAGACTCTAATAGTAAGTGGCTCTGAATCAAATACCACAGTTTTAAGCTCTATATCATAAGGTATATTTTTAGGTTTTACTTCTAGGTGTACTTTTACTTTAAATTCACCAGCTTTAGTGTATTTATGAGATACTTTTCTGGTATCACTTGTATATAGTACTGGCCCTTCTTTGTTACCATCCCCAAAATCCCAAGTTGTATAAAGAGGAGGATATGTACCCGTCTCTGGTTCTGGCCTTTTGATACTAAGGAGAAATTCAATATCTTGATTTACTCTTCCGCCTCTTTCTTTGATTTTCTCATCAACTTTAATAGTTGCTGAATAATTAGGAAATGGAGGGGGTGTGGGAGGTCCAGGAGGTCCGGGGGTATAACCACTAGTTGTAATTTCAATGAATTTTCCTCCCCAAGCATTAACTAGATTATCTTCAGTTTTAGGTTTATCTGGATCTATCCAATAGTAGGCATAGTAGGCATATCGTCCTGTTGCAAGCCCATCGTATGTCACTTTACCAGTTCCCGCCACAGTACTTTTGTAATCAATAGGAGAAGTGTTTCCTGTCTTATAAAGTTCCGTTTGTGCATGGCAAGGGCTGCCGTCATTATAAGTTACTTTAATAGTAATCTTGCCCCCTTGTCCTTTTGGTGGTTTTGTTATTGTTTCTGATTCGATAATTGATAAGTTGATTCCTGTCTTTTTTGTCGGAGTTGGTGTTGGTGTTACTGTTGTAAGGCTTACTGAGCTATCTTCTTGAGTAAAATAAAAAGGAGCCAGTTGTGTGGTATAGTTTTCGTTAAAGGATGTATCTTGATTTGCAAAAGAGATAGCAGTATCTTCGTTTTCTTCTGCACTCGCCAATCTGGCAGATGCACTTTCTTCTTTAGCAACAATCTCTGCTACTGCCACTTCTTTTTGGTTTGATAAAAGAGGTTGTTCTTTAAGTTTAAAAGAAGGAAATGTAACTAGGTCAGGATTAATAGTACGGAGAATTACATAAGTTCCTACTAGTAGTAATAACCCTAAAAGAGCGCCACCGATCATATCTTTGGCATCTTCTGCGCCTTTAGCACTTCCTGCTGCGGTCATATACTTATAGCCCCCAAAGATGATCATAAGAACAGCAGCGAGGGATGCGAGGATCATTGCTACACTAAAAATCATCTGGATATAGGATCCAAGGCTAGAGACACTTCCTCCTCCTGGAAGAGGAACTTGGAGTTCGTATTCACTGCTTTTTTCTGTTGTTTCTTGAGCTTCTTGGCCTAAGGAGACGAGAGGAAGGATAATAAAGCTAATTAAGAGGCATAGAATAGCACTTTTCTTCAATTTTGGTGCAAGTTTAATCATAGAGAAATATAGAAAAAGGGATTTTTTAATTTTACGGTGCATTATAGCAGGAATAGTAGGGAAATATAAATTTTAGGCTGGTTTTCCGGAACCAAAAATTAAAAACTTTGCCCTACTGAAATTAATTGCCCTTGTAAAGATTTGTTAGTTTTTAGTCCTCTGATATTACAACTTGGTTTGAAATTTTAGATCCGGCGGGTCCTGGTCCTATATCTACAGAGGTTACTTGAAAACTTGGATCTACATTAATGGATCCTGATTTATTGATCTTCCCTCCACTGATACTCGCCGTAATATTGCCGTTATTCCAACTTAATGAGATAGTATAGGTAGCATTTTCTTCCCACAAACTATGATCAGTGAAGAAATAATTTTTTGGACTTTCGTTATCTGGATCAAATACTTTTACCTTACAATCACCTGACCTTCTTAGTCCTACACGCTGAGACTTTCCTCCTACTTTGCCAGAAAGATAAATAAGTTCTTCTTTAGGAGCGCAAGTACTAGGATTTACTTTGGTAATTTGGAAAGAAGCCTTTCCTCTACTTGATGGACTTTCTGGGCTAAGTTCTTTTGGTTTTATTTCTATCGTAATTGTTTTTGCTCCTGTCAAATTTCTATTCAGGTCAGTAACAGAGAGTGCGACATCATATATTCCTTTTTTAGTAAATGTATGTTCAGGAGAGTGTTCTTCAGAGCTTCCACCATCTTTAAAATCCCATTCATACTTATACTTACCAGAGCCACTATCTACGCTAGAAGAAAATTTTATTACTTTATCTACTTTAGCAGTAGTTTCAGAAGCATTTATTGTAATAATTAGAACATCAGGATCAGTCTCTCTACCACCTACAACATTAATTCCTACACACTTACTTGCATCGCTAACCTTACAATTCCATGACTCTACGTTGCAATACATGTTGTCATTATTTACAACTTTTATCTTTGGCACACTAGGAGAATTTTCTGAGATTCCTATGTTTATCTCTAGTGTAGCTTGTGCGTACTTCTGTGTTACTTTGTCTGTTTCACCGTGAAGTACTTGAATTTGACTACTTGCTTTTTCCTTTGGGCTGAATGCTAGACTTCCTTCTATAATTAAATTTTTATTACTAGGCGTTTTTAATGAATAAGTATATACCTTAACAGTCATGTAGTATGGTTTATTTGCTTCTACTATGTGTACCGTCGTTGTTGTTACACCTACATCAACAACTGTAATTGGAAGGTTGCCACTACAACCTATCTCTGCTTTTTTAATACTAGCTTTCACAGTATAACTACCTCCTTTCGTGTATGTATGGCTTGCTTCTTGGTTTCTTGCTCCTGTGATATTTTTTTCTGTTTTACCGCCATCTCCAAAATCCCATGATAGGGAAGCCCCACCTTCCTGCAATCCTACTATTTCAGCAGAAAAGGTAACCAAAGATCCAGTTCTAAGTTCACCACTATATTTAACTCTTATACTTATTGTACAAGCAGCTTCAATTACAATTGGTTCAGTCCACCAATCCTTAACTGCTCCTACCACTGGCATATTATCCCAACCAAATGCTTTATAGCTTCCTTCAGGAAGGTTGTTAAAGTCAGCGCATCCACTAGATCCAGTTTTTACCTCTTTATATGGATCCTTACTACCATCTTTATAAACACTTACTTGAGCTTCTTTTGTATAAGATTGTCCATCATAATAAGCACAGACTCTAATGCTTTTATCTCCAACTTTTTGGGCGATTACAGAAAAACCTTCACCGGGTGGTGTTACTGGTGATGGTGCTTCTCCAATAGTAACTTGTGACCCCCATTTTATAACATCTTTCCTACGTTTATCCCCGTCTCCATCTTCATCGTTTGGGTCTTCAAAGTAAAAATAATAACCCATATATGCATAAGTTCCTTTAAGACCACTGAAAGACGCTTTACCGGCAGAGTCAGTCCTTTTTGAAATAACCTTACTTTTATCACTGGTAATTTTACCATCAATTACTGGGTATAACTCTATATAAGCATCAGCAGGTCCTCCGTTGTCGTCGTTATATTTGGCAATAACAGTAAATCCGTTACTGGTTACGTCTGTATGTTTTACAAAAAGAGGACCTAAATATTTATCTGCTTGCGTGAGCTTCACTGAATTATTTCTCTGTCTAGCATCAATAGGGGTTAGTTGGACAGCTGAGTTTTCAGAATCTGAATTAGTGTAATTTGCAAATGTAGTTTCTGCAACATCTTCAGAAGGAGTATTAGAAGTGGTATCTGAAGTTCTAATCTCCATCACTGTCGTAGCTTGTCTTGGTTCAATCAAGGGCCCCTGCCCCATTCTCAAACCAGGAAACATAACCAAACCAGGGCTAATAGTACGAAGAATAGTATAAGTACCAACCACAAGTATTAGACCCAGAAGAGAATTGGTGATTCTGCCTTTAGCATCTTCTGCTGCCTGCGCATTTCCAGCAGAGGTCATGTATTTATAACCTCCAAAAATGATCATAATTACAGCAGCAAGACCGGCAAGTACCATTGCTACATTAAAAATAAGCTTAATGTAGTCTCCAATACTGTTTATTTCTGTGGTTCCCAAAAGAGGAACATTGAGTTCGTAGCCGTAAGTAATGGATGGGGTGATAAATGCAAATACAAGAAGAAAGGCTAAAATTTTCTTTAGCTTGTTTTTTGGATGTGACATAGGTTAGATAAATTCAAAATTTAAAAATCAAAGTTTAAAAAAGTGTAAAGTTTAAAGCGAAAAGCGTGAAGTAGATGGTGGTACAGTCTTCAAGAGTTACTTAATGTTATAAATTTTTGTGTACTTACCGGCAAGTTATCTTGTATGGTGCGAGTATCAAGTTATATTGTGCTGTTCCGGTTTTGCCTTGATTATCTTTTACAGTGAGTGTAACTTTAAATTTTTTGATACCACTCGATATTTTACTACCATATGAGTGCTTTGGTTCTTTTTCATTAGATTTATTGCCATCGTCAAAATCCCATTCATAAGTATATTGAGCATTTACATCTTTTATTATGGGTTTAAATTGTATTGTGCGGCCTTGTTGGGAGCAGCGATTGTTAGAAGCACTGATTTCTACATATACCTCGTTAGGTTCATAATTATAATCACCAGATACTGATAAGTTTACTTCAGAATCCCATGATACTTTTTTAAAGTCCACGTTGTTATTGTTAATTACTACCTTGGGAGTTCTATTTTTCTTTAAGGATGACCTATCAAGAAATATTGTTAATGTGCCCCCGTTTCCGCCTATCTTTCTTTCAAATTTTGAGCGTATTTGTACACCTAGTGCATCTTTTACTTGAATACTACTGCTACCAGCTCCTTTGGCACTAAAGTGGAACTGTCCTCTTCCAATTTCTTTGAAGCTAGTATTAGTGTAGTCGTAATAAGCCTTTGCTTTGTCAAATATATCGAATATACTTCTTGATGCTACTTCAGGTGTGGTAACTTCTTTTACAACCACATCAATAGGATGAGTATTTTCATCAATAGTATAAGTGGATACTGCTGTTACTCCGATTTCAGGGAGAGTAAATGTTATTTGTCCTTGAAGTTCATCTTTTTTGGCAGTTACAGTGTATTTTCCTGGATAGTAGTTGCGAGTTATCTGAGATCCGGCCCAAGCAGTTCCTCCATCTCCAAAATCCCAGTAGTAGCTTCTGTCAATCTCGGTAATGGGGGGTTGGGGAAGAACAACAATAGTGGAATAGTGATACTCACATGCTCCTGAATCTGAATTATATATCCAACGGTTATTATTAGTAGAGTCAGGACTTGAATCTAAACTAATAGACTCATAAGCAGGGCAGGCTTCACGTTTACAAGTTATACTTATCAGTATTTCAAGAACCATTCTAACCGGAGTTGGAAGGTATGGAATTATATACTTTCTTGCTATATCTGACGTCAACCCTTCCTTACCAACCCTTACGGCTTCCTCTAAAACTTCTTTGCCAACTATCTTAACATCAACATCAACAGTACTAAAATCTAGATTTATTTTTAAGTTTCCGTTTTCATCAATTTTAACGTATACACCTTTCCCCCAATTTATCCAAACATGGCTTTTTCTAATCTTCCGTTCTATTTCTTTTTCTACTTCTTCTTTTGCTTCTTTCCTTTCTTTATCCGCTACTTCTTTCTTAACACAAAAATACCGATAGTCGTTAAACATCCATTCTCTAGCACATATTTCATCAGAGCTACATGGAGGAGAACATTTAGTAAGAGTACTTTCCTTAACACATTTACCAGTAGTATCACTTCTTACGTACCCTGTCTTGCAGACACATTTGTTTGCGCTTTCACTAAATACTTCATTGTCTCCAGTACAAGTTCGTGTTGTAGATTTTTTAACACACTGACCGTTTTTACATTCTTTTCCTGATGGACAATCACTATCACTGACACATTCACTTTTCTTAACACATTTACCATTTTTACATTCATATCCGCTAGTACAATCACTAGAAGTATTACAAGATACTCCTTGAGCACCCATCCCGCTTGTGTCTTTACTCGCCTTAAACTTAACACTCCAAGTTCCATCATTATTAGAAGTTGGAATAGGGGTGATTTTGAGGAAGCCTGTAGAAGGAGGTATGTCTGGTATTTCTTGTGCAGTAATATGGATAGTTACACCCGCCCAGTCTTTAACTTGTCCTACTCCTGCGATATTTGTCCAACCAAAAACTTTGTAATAACTTTCTGGAAGATTAGAAAATGTATAACATCCCTCTGTAGGGCCTGTTCCTTTCTCACCACCATATATTTCGTATTTTCCCCCTTCTGAGCTAGATTTATAAACACTTGTACGAACCTCTTTTTTAAAAGGTTTGCCATCATAATAAGCGCAGACTTTTATAGCGTTATTACCAGTTTTTTGAGCAGTTACAGAGAAGCCTGTTTGAGTAGGAGTTGGTGCTACTGGTTCACTTGGTTCGTCTTTACCAGTTCCTGGTTTAATTTCAACATATACTCCCCCCCAAGTTTTAACTATATTATCTGGATGATTTCTCTGTCCTTTGCCCTCTCCCGCAGGAAGATTAGGATCTATATAGTAATAGGCAAGAAAAGTATATTTTCCTGCGGGAAGATTAGTAAAGATTACTTTTTTATCGTTGCCAGTACCTTGAGCCGCATGAAAGCCTCCGTCTTTATAGATTTCTACTTGGCACGGAGTAGAAGTTTCAACATAAATTTCCCCTGGAGCAATGTCGTCGGTAGCTTTAGCTACGTTTATAGAGAGAGTGGGCGAGACTGTTACGGTTGTGAGTTCTACGGAGCTATTTTTCTGATTACTATCGCTTGATGCTAAGACTAAAAAGTTGTCAGAATCATTATTGTATACGCTTTCTTTAGATTTTATGTTTAGTACCGTTGCAGTTTCTGTTGGCTCTATAATAGGACCACCTTCAGTACTCAAAAAAGGAAGCATTATTAAGTTTGGACTAATAGTAGAAAGAATGACAAATGTTCCGACAACGAGTACTAATCCCAAAAGTGCGCCAGCAATTACCTCTTTGGCATTTTCCATGGCTTGGGCACTTCCCGCAGCAGTCATATATCTATAACCTCCATAAATAATCATGATTACAGCAGTAAGACCAGCAAGTACTAGTACCACGTTGAAAATAAGCTTAACATAGTCTGCAAAAGTGCTTACTTCTGTGGTTCCCAAAAGAGGAACCTGAAGCTCGTATGCTGCTACTAAATTTGGAACAGTAAGTGTTAGTAAAAGAAAAACAATAACACCTTTTTTCAGCATCGCAGGTTTTGACTGCATAGGTTTATTGTAATAAGAGTTAGAAAATATATATAGTTGATTCTTCATCTAATCATAACAACAACCACAACTTCCGCAAACGTTTGTAGTGTTTACTGATAGAATTTTACTAAGTTTGTCTTGGTTTTTGAAATTGTGGCAATATTATCTGTTTCTTGTTTTAAATATTAACTCAATCTTAAGAAGATGTAAAGTTGAAAAAAGTCTTTTAATTTAGTAGATAAGGGTGTAGAATTTTAGAAGATTAGCTTGTAGCTTTTTAGCTTTTTAGCTTGTAGACGTTGGTTTTCCGAGTATATGCGAATTGATACGAATTAAATGCGAATTTCTGTGCGAATTTTCTAAATACACCTGTCATCCTGGACGGAGCCGAAGCGGAGCGAAGGATCCCGTTGGATCTTGCAACGTCTTTGGGCAAGCGGGGATCCTTCATCTGCCTTGTCGTCCGCCTTAAGGCGGACTCTGGCGAATTCAGGATGACGTGGCGTTTTCAATCATTGGTCATTTAGTCATTGGACATTGATTTGATATTAGAAATTGGTCATTGGTAATTGGCAGTCTTTAGTTCTTAATTTTAACTTTAAATATAATGTTGAAGCTTGTTACTCATATTAAACCTCACTTAGACGATATTTGTGCTCTCTGGCTTCTCAAAAAATTTGATTCAAAGTTTGAAAATGCAGAGATAGGTTTTGTTCCCACAAACCACAAAGGTGGAGAAGTAGATAAAGATCCTAACAAGACTTATATTGGTGTGGGAAGAGGAAAGTTTGATGAGCATAAAGGAGACTTGCAAGAATGTTCCTCTACTTTAGTTTGGAAAGATTTGAAAAAGAGAGGTTTAGTTAAAGACACAAAAATGGAAAAAGCAATAACTTATTTACTGGGCTGGGTCTTAAAAGAAGATACAGGTAAACTGAAAGATATTGCCTATAGCAATTTTACTGTACCAAGTATTTTACATGGTTTTTATAGGATAAATAACGATGATTCTTTAAAACTAACCGAGTTTGGATTTTCTATTTTGGATAGTATTTTATATGCTTTGAAAGATATTGTTACTTTGGAAGAAGAATGGAAAGATAGGATCGAAATAAAAAGTAAGTTTGGTAAAGCTGCTGCGTTTGAAACCTCTGTTTTTAAAGGTATCGATCAATTTGTTTATCAAAAAGGCTTTACCGTGGCGATTTTTAGGAATACAAAGAAAGGTTATGTAAAGTTTAAAGCAAAGGCAGATTCGGATATTGATTTTACTTCTCTTTATAAAAGAATAAAAAAAGAAGATTTTTGTGCTGGTTGGTATTTACATCATTCTAAGAAGATGTTGATTTGCGGATCAGAGTGTGCACCAAATGAGGTTTTGTCGAATTTAAGTTTTGAACGATTGGTTAAAATATTTAGAGAAGAATTTGAAAGCTAAGTTCTTTTAGTTTTTTGAGTATATGCGAATTGAGTGAGGCTATTAGGCTATTAGGGTATTGGGGTATTAGGAATTAAAAGTCAAGGATTTAAATATCAAGAGAGGTCTTCTAGAACACTAGAGTGAGAGCAGAAACTCTCGTCTACCTATTTTTTGGCGTATCTGGGATTCATGATTCCTAATTCATAATTCCTGATTCACTTACATTTTAACTAAAAAGCTCGTGATAGAATTTCTCTCTCCCAATATTATTAAGAAAATCAATTTTTCTTTTTTCGCGAAAATCTTTCACACTTCCTCTTTCAAAATACCAAATACAATCAATCAAAATACTCAATTTATATAAATCAAACAAGTGTCTTTTTTCGTTGTTATTTAATGATCTATATTTTGTGTACTCTTGTAATATTTCTTTTGCTTTTTTGAAATCAAGTACTTTATCATGAGGCCATGCCCAAGATTCTATTAAGCCTACAAGATCAAACATGAGAAAAGTGTAATTGGCATCATCAAAATCTAAGAGAGCATTGAATTTGTTGTTTTTAAAAAGCACATTTGAAAAATGAAAATCACAATGACAAATTCCTTTTGGTAGAGACTTAGGAAGATTTAGTTCTAGTAATTTACTTTCAAGCCATTTTAATTTTTCCTTAGAATTTATCGTGTTTATTTTCACTGCTTTTCTTTGAGCCAGTTTTCTACAAAGCTCAATACCATAATTCCACCTGTATTTTTTATTATAGGACTTATAATCTTTCGTAATATTTTGTAGTTCGGCTACTTTTTTAATAAGCTGCTTTTTTTGATTTTTATTTGGATTTTTTATGTGTTTTCCTTCAACAAATTCAAAGATGACATAGGGTTCTTTATTAAAGATTCCGACAAACTTTCCGCATTTATTCTTAAATGGAGCTGGACAAGGATAGTTTCTATCTTTTAGATATTTGATTAAGTTGCTTTCAAATAAAACAGATTTCTTTGAACGATTTTTTTCATAATATCTAAAAACAAACTTGCCTTTTGTTGTTTTAATTAATGTATTTATTTGTACTTTTCCGCCTGTAAATAGTTTTGAATCCTTAAACTCTCCCAAATCGTAATTTGAGAGAATCTCAGATAGTTCTTTTTTTGAAAACTTAGT
>PFNU01000127.1:15920-27130 GCA_002792135.1 bacterium (Candidatus Torokbacteria) CG_4_10_14_0_2_um_filter_35_8
ATGCTTTTTATTTCATTTTTAAAGTTCATCAGATTCGTTATTAAAAAGAAGAGTATTGTTTGAATTGTATATAACGTTTCGGCTTATGTGAAGTTAGGCAATTTTATAATCTTATTTATCTTACCAAAATTGCCCAATTTGGGTGAGCTGCTGCAAGCCGCTCACCACATGTACCTTGTTATACGAGGGTTCATGAGTTTTGTAAAATTTTTCCTCTACAAAACTTGTGAAAATGCAATGTCCCCGAGAGACCTTGAGTGCCTAAGCGCCTGAGGGAACGCAGAGCTGAGAAGATATTTATTCCACCTTTTAGGAAAAAGTTATGGTGTTTTCAAAATGGTCTAAATAATAAACTGGTAATTTATACTTTGATAATTTCTCTACATAAAATTTATTGATTTCCCCTATTTGAATTAGGGTATTATTATAATCTTTTAATTCTGTTCTTCCCAGAATAAACCCCTTTGGCATATTATCTTTTAACAAAAACAAAAGTTGGTCTAGATAATACCCTAATTCATTTAGCCCCTCTCCTGTAGCACTATGATGATATTCTATGAATACATATCTATTATTAAGCGGGATTTTTAATTGGCCTTGCATAAATGAGAAAATCAATAAATGTCCTCCAATAACTTTTACATCTGAGATATTTAGACCACTTTGAGATAAAAATATAGATTTTGCCTCTCTTGAAAAGGGTTTACCTGTTTTTAATAAGTTCGTAATGAATTTACGATGGTTCTTCGTTGGAAAATATTGTTTAATTTTAGTAAGTCCCTGTCCGTAAAAACAGATTAATCCTTTGGATACTGCCATGGTTGAAAAATGAGTGAAATCACTAAGCCCATAAAACTTTTTGTTTGATTTCGAAACTTTATCCCAATCAATTTTATCTAAAGTTCTAATACATGATAGTCCCCCGCGAATGACCCAAATAACTTTTGCATCAGAGTCTAATGCTTGATGAAATTTTTCAACCATCAAATCAACAGTGTCTGTTTTAGAGGCAAAATCTACATAATTAATACCTTCCTCTCTTAAATAAGACATTGAATCACTATAGTATTTATGCTGTGCAAAATCTTCAGCTTTACATAGATTTACTAATGCTATTTTCATAACTTTTTCAATTCATAAGAATAAAATATTCTTTCAATTTCGTACAACGTTTCGGTATATGGGAAGTCCAGTGCATCTCTCGCTTTTAAATTCTCCGCTGGATTTGGGTGAAGGAAAATGGCACGACCTTAAATTTTTAAAGTGCCATTTTTCTGTAATCCCATATACCGTGTTAGGCGATTTATGACACAAGAACTTTATTTCACTATTTTATTTTAGGCATTTCCCTCGCAACATATAATTACGTGGAAGAAATCTAGTTCCTACAACTCTTCCATCCAACACAGAATCTAATGCATCATATCTTCTTTGTGAATCTTCCCTTTTTTTTTGATATGAAGAATCATGGTTGCAAAATTGTCCATTAGCTATAACTACATAAATATCATCCAATACAGCATCTCTTGATGCTTCAATTTTTGAAATTACTCCACCTCTGCCTCTTGTTGAACTTACAGGTAATGCTTGTTCTTCCAATGCTGTTGAAGCCTTAACAATCCTTATAGGTGTATACTCGCCATTTCTAAATGATTCTGCTGTATAAATTCCGTCTGTGTTTGATAAAAGAACTAAAAGAGGATTATATCCTTCTCTTTTTAGAAATTGTGCATGTAAACTTGCTAAGCCATCATTATCTCTAAATGCTCTCTCTCCTTTTAGTGAAATATCTATCTCTTCCAAACTTTTGGCATCATCTTCATTTATGACAGGAATTTTACCTTCTGAAAGCCATCTTTGATATTTTTTTAACAATTTTGCATTTTTTTGTGGATCTGTGATATCCTCATGCGTAACAAGAGACTCATCCACTAACTGCGGATAAAAATGATGCCTCCATAATTCATAAAGCAAAGTTTGACCTTCTATTGCATCTGTTCTTTTTTGCTCAGGCGTATACTTTTCTTTTTCAGGTATTCTTTCGCCCCTTCTTAGCCTCGCTTTTCTACCCAAACCAATAGCTCCAGATGATACAAGAAGGATATTCAAACCCCTTTCTTCTTTTAATCTAGTCAAATCTTCTGAAAGACAATTCATGTTATAGATCATCCTTTTATAGTCTTTATGGGTCAAAATACTAGTTCCAACCTTGACTACTAAAGTATCAATTCCAGAAATATCTGTATAAAGACCATAATTTTCTGGTTGTTCTAAATGAATACGACCATTATCAAAAACAGTAAATGGAGAAATAGGAACATCCCTAAAGTATTGTCTCAACTCTTCCTGAAATTTTACTCTATCTACCTTTGGTTCACGTGACATATAACTATATAGTTTGCACTTCTTTATAAATCTTTCTATATGTAACTACTTAATAGTTACTATTAACAACCTGTTCGGGAAATGCCCTTTTTAATTTAGTGCCGACGACTTTGGATTTTTCGGCTTCGCCGAACGTTGCACTAAAATCCAACCCCTCCAAGTATTCGGGGGAAACTAACAGGAATTTAACGGTTCCGAAACCTTGCAGGTTTCTCCACCCAAATTGAATTTTGGAGGTCGCTCGCCGTGGTTTGCCTCGGCTCGCTCCATCTCTCAAAATTCAACTTCGTTAAATTCCGATGTTAATTGCAATAAAGTTGGGCTCCTCAAGAATCAGTTTTAATAATCCTACGACAATTTTTGCTTCCACATTTACATTCAAAGGATTGCCCCGGGATATCTTCTTCTGCATAATCTCCTGTAATTTCTTCTCCTTTTTTGATATCCCTATTAGCTATGTCGCAAAAATTGTCTGCATACGTATTTGCATCACAAGAATGATTGACATATCTCGCAGGAGGTTGCATTAAAATATATTTTCCTGCCATATATGCAACATATCTCTTTTCATTCTCGGATAATTTGTCAACTTCTTCCTTTGTCAATTGGCGAGATATGTCCCATTTAACAACAATCTCTCCTTTCTTAAAATTACGTGATGCAAATACTCCTTTCCCATGAATTTTTGATTTTTTTACAATAACGTCTGCCATATAAATATGATAATTATACTTTATTAAGAACTTTTTTAATTTTTTAATGTAAATCTTACTTGCTAGCTAGGAATATTAAATAACGAGCTAATTTAGTTCGTTCACCTATAAACTGCAGGATAGCAGTTAAGGCAAACTTACGTACCATAGGGTGAACTTTTTTGAATTTTTCAAGCACCCAAAGTAGTGGATAAGCAGGCAGCCCAAAGATAAAAGCATACAAAAAATTTGGGAAAGTCGCTTTTGTTTTATCAATAATTCTAATATCTCGAAAACCACTTCTGCGCAGATAGTTTTTAAAATCTTCGGTTGTGGCTAATTCCCCAATAGCGAAACCGTCCTCAAATTTGTCCTGCATTTTGCGCAAAACATTAGGTAATTCTGCTTTACGTTTAATTGTAAAGCCGTCGGAGACAATTATTCTGCCGCCTGGCTTTAAAATGCGATACGCTTCCCGCACTAAAGTTTCCTTATTTTCTGCATGGCAACTGCTGTCATTCATCCAGACTACATCAAATGTATTGTTAGGAAATTTAGTGTCGCAATAATCTCTGTTCTCAAAATTGACAAGATTATTTACGTCTTGCTCGCGGGCAAGCTGTCTGGCCATATCTAGTTGAAGAGAGCTAATATTGATACCAGTAACTTTCGCGCCGATATTTTTTGCAATCCACACGGCTCCGCCACCCACACCACAGCCCGCATCAAGGATTTTATCTTGAGGTGTTATTTTCGCCAAATAAGCTAAGACCCGATTAGTATTTTCTAAAGCTCTAAAGGGTGTTAAGTGGCGCTTATCGTAAAAACCGTTGTGTAAAGCGTAGGCTTTTCCAAAATACCAAAACTTTTTGTAGAGAGGAGTAGTTTGCTCGTAATGAGCAACAATTTTATCGCGGTGTGACAATGAAGTTCCTTGTGCCATAAAATTAAAAAGAGTTCTATCAAGATATAGTAAAAAAAGAAAGAATTTTAAGAACAATATTTCGCCCAACGTTTCGGTATATGAGAAGTTTACAAAGATATCTTTAAAAATCAAATTTTATTTTTGTAAATTTGGGTGAAGAAAATTTCACAGTCCATAATTATTTTGAGTGAAATTTTATGAACCTCATATACCGTGTTATGTGATGTTTATTTTTGTTTCTCCGACTTTTGCAGATACTTTTCTATCAATTTAACGTCTTTTAAATCTTTTTCTCTTCCAGATATTTTTTTCCATTTTTTCACTTCTTCTAACCTCACAAAAGGCAAATTATCAATAAATTCTGCTTCATTAATTAATTTACGGGTATCCCAATTTCCTGGCCCCCAATTTTTGTAAAACTCAATTCCGCTATTTTCGATCATCTCAACATAACGACCATCTCTTTCAAAACTTTTAAATTCCCAACATGGCATACCCTTGTATTTGTTAAATAGTTCTTCACCTACAATGAGGTCAAGGTCGTGGGCATCTCTGATATTTCTTATACCAAGGGGGCCACTTCCGAAAATAGCGTATTTGCCTTTTGGTAGATTAAGTTTTTTCAACTGATTAAGAAAAAGAGAAAAAGATTTATTCATAAAACGTTTTTTATAGATTAAACAAAAATAAATTTCGTATAACTCGTTTTTATACGAAATGTTTTCGTAATTTCAGTTTAAAGTTGCGTATTATACGAAGTTATATTAACCTTATCTTAGACAGAGCTTACTATATATTCTATAAACTTTTTCAGAATGATACAAGAGAAGCTTCTCAAACCGAGTGGGAGTTTAGAATACGTAATTACAATAAGAAAACCACGAGAAGTTATCTTTATAAGCTCAAGGAATATTTTTCTGTAGGTTTAGGCTACTAGGTTACTAGGCTATTGGGAACTAGGATTAAGTACGAGAGAGATTCTTAAATATACTAGCATAAGAGCAAGGGTCTCGTCTACCTATTTATTGGTATGTCTAAAAAAATTCGTAATTCGTGATTCTTAATTCTTCACTTCAACTTTACGTTTTCTCATGAACACTATTTCGGGCATAAAGCCCTCGGAACAAATTAAAGAACGCTTGAATATTGTTGATATTATCCGAGAATACGTTCCTTCGCTAAAATCAACCGGTGCTAATTTTAAAGCGCTGTGTCCTTTTCATAATGAAAAAACTCCTTCTTTTATCGTCAGTCCAGAAAAGCAGATTTGGCATTGTTTTGGATGTGGTAAAGGAGGAGATATCTTTAACTTTGTCATGGAAATCGAAGGGATAGAGTTTGTTGACGCACTAAGGTTACTTGCAGATAAAGCAGGTATAAAACTTGCTACTTATGATAAAAAACTTGATAGCAAAAGAAATAGGATTTTAGAAGTCTTAGAAGAGGCACAAGATTATTTTCACAAGAGTCTTTTTACTTTCAAGGCAAAACAAGCCCTTGATTATTTACTAAAAAGAAAAATTTCCAAGAAGACCATCGCAGAGTTTAAGCTTGGCTATGCTTTTGACGAGTGGCATAGTCTAGAAAGTTTTTTAAAAGGAAAGGATTTTTCCGCTCAAGATATTTTTGATTCGGGGCTTTTAGTAAAAGATTCCTCTGGTCGAATTTATGACCGCTTTCGAAAAAGAGTAATGTTTCCTATTACTAATGTTCACGGTCAGGTTATAGGTTTTGGGGGAAGAATTTTGGAGACTTCTTCTTCCGATAAAGAGCAAGCAAAGTATGTAAACACTCCTCAAACTTTAGTTTATGATAAGTCTCGCACCCTCTATGCTTTAGATAAAGCAAAACAAGAAATCAGAAAGAAAAGATTTATAGTGGTCACAGAGGGTTATATGGATACTATTTCTTCGCATCAAGCTGGGATAAAGAATGTAATCGCTTCATCAGGTACAGCATTTACCCTTGATCAGATTAATTTAATTAAACGTTATACTAAAAATTTAGCTTTAGCCTTTGATATTGATATTGCAGGAGATACGGCAACAAAACGCAGCATTGATCTCGCTCTTTCAAGCGGAATGAATGCCAAAGTTGTCTTGCTTCCAAAAGGAAAAGATCCTGATGAGTGTATAAGAACCGATCCTAAAATTTGGGTAAAAGCGATAAATAGCAAAGTTCCTGTTATGGAGTATTATTTTAAAACCACTTTAAAAGATTTTGATGCTGCCAATATTGAACAAAAAAAGAGAGTAGCAGCTCGGCTTCTTCCGATAATTTCTCGTATTTTTGACCCTATTGAAAAAGAGCATTATTTAAAAAAACTCTCAGAGGAAATCCAAGTAGAAGTAAGTACCCTGAAAGAAGCTTTAGAAAAGTATCCTAGTGCTCGTACTTATTCTTATCCTAGTCGAGACAGAAGTAGAAAGAGATTATCTGAAGAAGAAACAGAACAAAACAGAAGAATAAAGCAAGCACTTGATTTACTTTTTGCACTTTGTCTAAATTTTCCAGAAAATATTCCTTTTCTTATTTCTGAAATTGAATCCCCTAACATGATTCCATTATCATCTTATAGAAATCTTTACACTCTCATTAGACTCTTTTATAATAAGAAAGAGAAGTTTGACTTGCCGGAGTTTCAAGCTTGTCTTTCTAAAAAATTTCCTAAAATAAACCAAAAGATTGATCTTCTTCTTTTAAAAACTAGCCAGGCCAAAAACAAGTCAGAAGATGATGCAAAAAAGGAAATTCAAGCTCTTGCCAAGAGGTTCAAAGTTTTTTATTACAAGAAAAAGCTGAAAGAGTTAGAGTTTTCTTTAAAAGAAAAAGAGAAGGAGGTATCTAGAGCTAAGAAAGCAGAAACTAGACAGTTGCTTTCTGAATTTAGTAAGATTTCAAAGAAGTTGGATGTGATTTTGAGGGAATGAGGTGCTAGGTACCGGGTGCTAGGTACTAGTTACTTGGAGTTAGGAATCAAGGAAGAATTTAGAATATGGGAATTTGCACAATCATTGGTCATAAGCTATCTTTGAGGCTATCCCTGTCGTTATCCTGATCCGCCTCGGGTGGAGAAGGATCTCAACGCTAGATATATACCGGGAAGTGACGGGATCAGGATGGCGGTTTATATGATTCGTACAGATATTCGTATTTACTTAAACAATACTCATAATTAACTTTTTAATAGAATCTAAAACATAATGGCTCCTAAAAAAAAGACAAAAAGAGAATCCTCGCAGAAAAAGCAGAATGCTCTAGAAGAAAAAGATGATGATTTAAACTATCTTATAGATTCTGGCAGAAGGCGAGGCTTTGTTACTTATGATGAAATTATTTATGTTTACCCCGATATAGAGAGATCTATTGAGAAGTTAGAAGAATTATATGATGTACTGGATGAAAAAGGGATTTTGGTAGTTGAGGCAAAAAGTAAAATAGAAGAAATTCCAGAGGGAAAGGAAGAAAAAAAAGAAAAAAAAGAAAAAGAAAAAACAAGAATTGATGTAGAAGATCTTTCTGGTGATTCTATCCAAATGTATCTTCATGAGATCGGAAAAGTTCCTTTACTTATCGCGAAAGAAGAAGTTGAGCTTGCCAAAAGAATAGAAAAGGGAGATGAACTTGCCAAAAAACAACTTACTGAAGCGAACCTCAGACTAGTAGTAAGTATTGCCAAAAGATACACAGGAAGAAATTTGAGTCTTTTAGATTTGATTCAAGAAGGTAATATGGGACTTTTTAGAGCTGTAGAGAAGTTCGACTATCATAGGGGTTTTAAATTTTCTACTTACGCTACTTGGTGGATAAGACAGGCAATTACCAGGGCGCTGGCGGATCAATCTAGAACTATTAGAATTCCAGTGCACATGGTAGAGACCATGAATAAGTATATTCAGACACAAAGGAGTCTAGTACAGCTTCTTGGTAGGGATCCTTCGGCAGAAGAAATAGCAGCAGAAATGGATCTTCCAGTGGAAAAAGTTCGCACCATAAAAAAAATTTCCCAGGAAACTATATCTTTAGAGACTTCCGTAGGAGATGAAGATGATACAAGCTCTACCTTAGGAGACTTTATAGAAGATAAAGATACTTTACCACCTCATGAGATTGCTCGCAGAAAAGTTCTCAGGGGTCATGTCGGGAATATATTATCTAGTCTATCTCCTAGAGAGCAAAAAATATTGAGCATGCGTTTTGGTTTAAAGGATGGAATTGGTCATACTTTAGAGGAAGTAGGACAGGAGTTCGGAGTAACCCGTGAGCGTATCAGGCAGATTGAAGCTAAAGCTTTGGAGAAAATAAGAGAAGATAAAAGTATTGGTAAGCTTAAAGATTACTAGATTAAGTGGTAGGGGTTAGGGAGTAGGTTGTAGAAAAAAGTTACCACCTACCCCCTACAACCTACAACCTAATATATGCTTTACAATCATACTCTGACTTTTTATAATATAGAAACGGAATAATCTGTAGCAGATAATTAGACATTTGGTCATTTATTAATTGGGTATTGATTAGAAATTAGAAATTCTTAATTAGAAATTTTACTACACTATCCTCGATAGTTCAGTGGTAGAACGCCTCCCTGTTAAGGAGGATGTCGCAGGTTCGAATCCTGCTCGAGGAGCCAATTCCCGCCGCCTCGCACAAGGGGCGGCTTTTTGATTTGATTTGACAAATAAATAAGGTATTACATTGTAGAATATAGAACATTTCGGTAAAATATAGGGCGAAAAGAGGTAGAAACAAATGCCAGAACTAGGTAGTCATGAAACTATTTACTGCGGTCTGTGTGGTGGGTGTGGTCGCTGGTAGGATAAAAGTTGTCCCGCTTGCGGAGGAGTTTTGGAAAATTCGCTGATTATGGACAAATGGGTATACTGCGGTCTTTGTGAGGGACGTGGAATCATTGAAAAGTTTGTTTGGGATAAGATATACCCCAACTTCAAAAAAGGGACATAATGAAGATATTTCCTGTACTGCTTGTGGTGGGGTTGGCAAGGTTAGAGCAAGGATGCTATAAAATGTAGCAATAACTGTTTTTCTCACTGATTATTTCTGGTTGAGAGGCTCCCGATGACCATATAAAATATCTGAAGAAGCCTTTATTTTTTTCTTTTTTTTCAGACTAAACATCGTCCACCAGAGCGAGCTATCCTTCGCTAAAGCTATGGAATGGCAAAGCCACCAAAAATCGCCAATCAGGTTTACCCCGTAGGAAGTTTACTTTCCTTCTGGGGCGGTTTTTTGCTAGAATATTTAGTATGGATTTAATACAATTTCAAAGATTATTTAATAAAGAACCAAGATATCGCTTAGAGCAAGTTAAAAGGGCCCTTTTTCAGGATTTAATTCAAAACTGGCAGGAAGCGATGACCCTACCCTTAAGTTTAAGAGAAGAATTAAATAAAAAATGTCCTATTGAGATATCAGCAAAAACATTTGTTTCTAAAGATAAAAATACAATAAAAGCTCTTCTTACTCTAAAAGATGGTCTGAAAATTGAAACAGTTTTGATGCGTCATAAAGATAAAAGAAATACCATTTGCGTTTCTTCTCAGGTTGGTTGTTCTCTGAATTGTTCTTTTTGCGCCACCGGAAAGATGGGATTTAAAAGAAACCTCGAGGTCTGGGAAATTGTTGAGCAAGTTTTATTTTTTGCCCGCTATTTAAAAAAAATTAAAGAGAGAGTTACCAACATTGTCTTTATGGGAATGGGGGAGCCATTTTTAAATTATCAGAATGTAATAGGGGCAATAAGAATTTCGAACGATAAAGAGGGATTTAATTTAGGAGCAAGGCGTTTTTCAATTTCTACTGTTGGCATTGTTGAAGGGATTGAAAAATTAGCAAAAGAGGAATTACAGATAAATTTAGCTATTTCTCTTAATGCGTCCAATGACGAACTCCGTTCAAAATTGATGCCAATTAACAAAAAATATCCTATCAAGAAGATTTTAAATGCGATTGACGATTACATTAAGAAGACTCGGCGGCGAGTGATGTTTGAGTATATAACGATAAAGAATTTAAATGATTCTGAAGAACACGCTAAAGCATTAACTAAATTAATGAAAAAACCTCTTTATTTTGTTAATCTAATTTCTTATAACTTTACCCGCCGAAGCCTTGGCGAAGGTGGGCCAACTGGAATTTTTAAACCTTCCTCCTCTTCAAGAATTAAAAAATTTAAAGAAATCTTAGAGAAAGAGGGTGTGATAGTCACCCAGAGATATCGTTTTGGCAAAGATATTGAAGGTGCTTGTGGCCAATTAGTGGCTAAAGATGGGAGAAAATAAAAAATCGCCAAAGAGGCGATTTTTTGATAGAATGAAATAATTAGATTTAGTTTAGATAAATTATGAAATTACTTTTAACATCGGCAGGATGGGAAGAAAATTTAAAAATAAGGGAAGAGTTTTTAAAATTGACAAATAAAGAACCTTCAAAGATAGTTGTGCTTTTGATTACCACCGCAACCAAAAAAGATAAAGATTGGAAGCATGTGAAAATTCGCATAAAAGAATTAGGAAGCATCGGAATCAACGAAAAGAATATTAAAATTTTCAGCTTAAATAAGAAACTCAAGCCATCAAATTTGAAATGTGTTGACATAATTTATGTTTGCGGAGGAAATGCATTTCACTATTTAGACAGAATGAGAAAGACGGGTGTTGATAAAGAAATAAAGAAATTAGTTAAAAAGGGGAGAGGCTATTTTGGGGTAAGTGCTGGGAGTATAGTGGCTGGTCCAAGAATTAATATTGCAAGCGTTGGTATGGTTATCTCTGGCGATAAAAACGATATTAAACTCAAAAATTTAACTGGATTAAGATTAACCAATATAATTATATACCCTCATTATTCCAAAGAAGAAGAGACGATAAAAGAATTTGAAAAAGAAAACAGATGTAAGGTTCTTAGGTTGACCGACAAGCAGGCACTATTGATTAGAGGTAAAATTAAACGAATAATAAAATAATATTTATTCTAAAGTTAAAGAAATTTAAAAAAATTCTGTAATAATACTCTAGGTATAGGAGTAATAGAAAATGATCCTTATACTCCTGATAATCATTATTATGAACAAGCATTTAAAAGTTGAATCTTTCCAGGAAAGTTTGAATGCCGGCATGTGTGGGCCGGCTAGTGTATAGTTAACAGTCAAGGGTTACACTTTTTAGCTTTTCTTCAGGAGTAAGACCATT
>PFNU01000095.1 GCA_002792135.1 bacterium (Candidatus Torokbacteria) CG_4_10_14_0_2_um_filter_35_8
CACCCCCTTTACTTTTATTTCCCCAGCAGAAGTTGTCGCCCAACTTGGTGCAAAGCCTGTGTTTTGTGATATTGACCCTAAGACATTTAACATTGACCCTTCAAAAATTCCTTCAAAGATTACTAAGAAAACTAGAGCGATAATTCCAGTTCATCTTTTTGGTCAAATGGCAGAAATGGATAGTATTTCAAACATTTCCCAGAAGGCAGGTTTAGAAATTATAGAGGATGCAGCACAGGCGATCGGGGCAACTTATAAGAAAAAGCAAATAGGAGGTTTTGGTAAAATTGCATGTTTAAGCTTCTATCCTACTAAGAATTTAGGAGGTTATGGCGATGGGGGAATGGCGGTTTCTGATAATAAAAAAATTGCAGATAAGATTGCATGGCTTAGAATTCATGGGTCTAAAGAGAAGTACTATTATAATATGCTAGGGTATGGTGCAAGGCTTGATACGATCCAAGCTGCTATTTTAAGAGTTAAACTAAAGCATTTAAGAAAATGGACCAGGGCGCGACAAAAAGTCGCAAGAATTTACGATGAGTTACTTTCAGATTCCCCTATTGCTATCCCCTATCGAAACCCAAATTGCAATCATGTTTTTCATATTTACTGTATTAGAGCGCCACAAAGAGATGGTTTAAGAGATTATCTTGCCAAAAAAGATATCCCCACTTTCATTTATTATCCTCTGGGTTTGCATTTACAAGAAGCATTTAGATACCTTGGTTATAGAAGGGGTAGTTTTCCTGAGACAGAAAAAGCTTGTAGAGAAACTTTAGCACTCCCCATTTATCCTGAGATTACGACATCAGAGCAGGAATATGTTTGTGAGGAGATAAAGAAATTTTATAAAAAATAAGTTTATGAAAACTTGCCTCATTGCTCCAGCACAAAGTACCCATACTCAAAGATGGGTTAATTTTTATCTGGGTAGCAACCTGGATGTTTTTGTTATTTCTGCAGAGGATTATGAGATTCCTGGAGTTAAGGTTTATCTTTTGAAGAGAAACACTTCCAAGGGTAAAAATAGAACCAATAAAAGATTTTCTTTTAAAAATATTATTAAAAAAATAGCCTATAATAGGGCTTTAAATCAGTTATATTTTATAAGAGGACTTTGGTTTCTTTACAGAGAATCTAGATATAGGGATAAAATTAAAAGGATAATTAGAAAGGAAAAGCCAGATATAGTACATGCTTTTGAGAGTATTCCGTTTGGGTTTTATGGGGCAAAACAGGATTTTGAAGTTCCTTTTCTAGTTTCTATTTGGGGATCAGATATAGTCCAATTTCCCAAAAAAAGCTTTATTTTCAGGAATGCTACCAAGAAAATTCTAAAGAAAGCCAAGGTTATTTTTTGTACAAGTAGATTTTTAGGTAGAAAAGTCAAAAACTACCTTTCAAAAAGCGATTATGCTAAGATAAAAATAGTTCCTTTTGGGATTGACATTGAAAGATTTAACCCAGAGAAATTTACTAAAGACAAGGACAGAGTTTTTACTTTAGGATTTATAAAGCATTTCAAGGAAATCTATGCACCAGGGGATGTGGTTAAGGCTTTTTCTTTGGTCAGTAAAAAGATTCCAGATTCTCACCTAATAATGATTGGCGATGGTGATCTAAAAGATGAACTTAAAAGATTAGTTAAAAAACTAAAGTTACAAGATAAAGTAGAGTTGCTAGATTATATTCCCTATGAAAAAGTTCCTTCTTATTTAAGTAAAATGGATGTTTTTCTAATGCCCTCCCTGCACGACTCTTTTGGCGTATCAGCTATTGAAGCTCAGGCAATGCAAGTTCCTGTCGTAGCAACAAATGTAGAAGGCATTCCTAAGGCAATTCAGGATAAAAAAACTGGTTTTCTAGTCCCCGTACACTCTCCAGAAAAAATCGCAGAAAAAGTCTTACTTCTTGCAAGAAACAGGAATTTGAGATTAAAAATGGGAGAAAGAGGCAGAGAGTTTGTAAAAGAAAATTATGTGTGGGAGAGAAATGCAGGCGTGGTATTAAAGGTTTATGAAGAAATCATTAGCTGATTAAGTTAGAGATAAAGTGATAGAATTAATAGATAAGAATCAGGAATTATGAATCAGGGGATTAGGTTACTAGGCTACTGGGCTACTAGGAACTAGAGAACGTCATTCGTCCGCCTGAGGCGGGTTCGTATAGCATTCGTATTTATTCGTATTAACTTTGCCTTATACGTTTTTTTGATTTTTTATTTTAAAACTTTAAATTTTTTTTGTGAGTTTCGTAAAACGATCAACTTTAATGTTTATCCGCCAGTTTATTGTCTGTTTTCTTGGGGCAATGGCGGGGGTTATTTTGGCACGAGTTTTAGGTGTAGAAGGAAAAGGTGCTTATGCTTTGGTACTTCTTGTTCCTAAGATGGCGGTAACTTTAGGTAATCTTGGAATTCGTGGTGCTAATATTTATTTTTTGGGAAAGAAAGAAAAAGAGGAAAGGAATATTATTGCAAATTCCTTATTTTTAGCTTTTATTATAGGGCTTTTTATAATTTTTATAATTTTTATAATTTTTAGTCCTTTGCGTGAGAATTTTTTCTCAGGAGTACCTCAAAATTATTTATATTTTGGTATATTTTCTATTCCCTTTTTACTTCTCTCGTCTTATTTTAATGGGGTCATTATTGCCAAAGACTTGATCAAAAAATTAGTTGTTAAGGATGTTGTTATCAATGTTATCTCTCTTTTACTGCTTGGTCTTACAGTTTGGTATTTTAAATTGGGCCTTATTGCTGCTCTTGTTGTTTGGTTTATAATTCTTGTCGTCGATGCTTTTATTAATTTTGTTTTTGTAAATCAAGCATCAAGAAAAATAAAATGGCGTTTTTCTGTTCCTGTTTTCAAGGAAAGTATCGTCTATGGTCTTAAGATATATCTAGGAAATCTAGTTCAGTTCCTAAATTATAGATTAGATATGTTTTTAGTAAGTTTTTTCATGGGGGTACGCTTTGTAGGGTTTTATTCTATTGCGGTAAGCCTTGCTGAGCTTATTTGGTATTTTCCTGATTCTTTTGCTACTATGCTTTTCCCAAGAGTGTCATCGTCTTCTGAAAAAGAAAATAATAGATTCACGCCCCTTGTTACAAGAAATGTTGCTCTATTACTTTTAATAGAAATTTTATTTATTTTAGTGACAGGGAGATTTGTAGTCTGGCTTTTATATGGAGAAGGGTTTTTCCCTTCGCTTCGTCCTTTTTATTTCCTTCTTCCTGGGGTTTTAATACTGGGATTTGGTAAAATTTTGTCCGCTGATCTTGCAGGCAGAGGAAAACCGGTTATCAATGCTTATATTTCAATAGTTGCTTTATTTATTAATATTTCTTTAAATATTTATCTTATCCCAAAAATGGGTATGTCTGGTGCTGCCCTTGCATCAACTATTTCCTATACTGTAACTGGTATTTTGACTATTATTTATTTTATTAAACTAACGGGTTGTAAGCTTTCTAAAATTTTGTTTGTCCAGAAAGAGGATTTTGCTTACTATAGGGATTTTATAAATAAGAAGTTGTTAAAAAGAGGAATTAAGGAATTATGAATCATGAATCAGGAAGGAGTCAGGAATTTAGAGTATAGAATCTAGAAGAACTCTAGTTATTGGACATTTTGTCATTGGGATTTGATTTCTGCCTTCGCTATGCTTCGGCGGATCAGCTGCGGCTGAAGAAATTAGAAATTTGCAACTTTTAATGTTTAGAATTTCTTTCGTGTTGTTTAACTCTTTGTGTTTTTTTCTACTTCTTTTATGTCTAAGACAAAAGTAGTAATGAAACTAAATAATGATTTCATACACGATACTCGTGTTTATAAGGAAGCTTTAAGTCTTATAAATGCAGGTTTTTCTGTTACTGTGCTTTGCGAGAAGTCTCCTAAAACCAAATCTAAGGAAATAATTTCCGGTATAAAAGTAAAAAGGCTTAAAAAAAAGCCATCTTTTTTGATTCCAAATACTCTAAAAGACACTATAAAAGAAAAAGGTGATATTTATCATGCACATGATCTTGGTACTTTGCTTTTTTGCTATATTGCGGCGAGAAAAAATAAAGCAAAATTAGTTTATGACTCTCATGAGTTATATATGGACACAGAGGGGATGAGTGAGGTTCCTTTACTGAAGAAAATCTATCTCAAGCTTTTAGAAAGATTTGTTTCAAAAAGATGTAATGCGGTAATTACGGTTAACGAGTCTATCGCAAAAGAACTAGCAAAAAGATATAAGATTAAAAAGCCGTATGTGGTTATGAATTGTGCATTAAAAGAAGAAGTTGAGAAAACCGACTTTCTTAAGGGGGGATTAAAGTTACCCCTTGATCAGAAAATTGCTTTATATCATGGTTATTTTCAAGAAAAAAGAGGGATAGAAAAATTAATAGAAGCAGCAGAGTTTTTACCGGAAAAGATTGTTATTGTTTTTATGGGAGAAGGGCGTCTAAAGAATAAAATGGAAGATTCAATAAAAGAACTTGGTGTTGAGAAGAAAGTAAAATTTTTTCCAATGGTGCCAGTTGATAAGGTGGTTTTGTATGTTTCTTCTGCTGATCTTGGAATTATACCTTATGAAAGAACTTGCTTGAATCATTATTATGCTACTCCTAATAAGCTTTTCGAGTGTCTTGCAGCAGGTGTTCCGATAGCTTGCAGTAATTTTCCTGAGATGAAGAAGATTGTCTGGGAGTTTAATATTGGAGAGGTATTTAATCCCGAGGATCCCAGGGAAATTGCAAGTAGCATAAATCAGGTTTTAGGAAATGGAAGTAGATTGGAGGAAATAAAAGCAAATGTAAAAAGAGCTTTTGAGGGAAAATATAATTGGGGAAGACAAGAGAAAATCTTATTAAAAGTTTATAGGAAGTTAGAAAGTTAGGAATATTAGGGACTAGGGAGTAGGGAGTAGGTTGTAGAAAAGTTACCCCCTACAACCTAACACCTAATCCCTAATATTCGTGATTCTTAATTCGTAATTCGCTTAATATAAATTTGTGTAGACATTAGCTTCATTTGTATAATCCATATTCTTTATGAGTAAAATCAAAATAATCAACATCGTTGGAGCTCGTCCTCAGTTTATTAAAGTTGCTCCAGTTACTGAGGCTTTAAATGAAGTTCTAGGTAGAAAAGCAACTGTCAAAATGATCCACACCGGTCAGCACTACAATGGTAATATGTCTCAGATTTTTTTTGATGAGTTAAAAATTCCTAAACCCAATTGGAATCTAAGAATAGGATCCGGAACCCATGGAGAGCAAACAGGAAAGATGCTAATAGAAATTGAAAAAGCTCTACTTGAAGAAAAACCAGATGGGGCAGTAGTATATGGAGATACTAACTCTACTGTTGCAGGGAGTCTAGCAGCAGCAAAGCTTCATATTTTATCTTTCCACGTAGAAGCGGGCCTCCGAAGCTTTAATCGAGAAATGCCCGAAGAAATAAATAGAATTTTAACCGATCATGCATCTAGCGTACTTTTTTGTCCTACCAAGGATGCAGTAAATAATTTAAAGAGGGAAGGAATAACTAAGCGTGGTAAAGTTTATCTTACTGGAGATGTAATGAAAGATGCTCTAGTAAAAAACTCTAAGATTGCAAGAAAAAAAAGTGCTATTATCAAAGATTTGAATCTGAAGCGAAAGAAATTTCTTTTAGCGACTGTGCATAGGGCAGAGAATACTGATACAAAGAGAAATCTTGAAAATATTTTTAATACTTTTATGGATTTAAAAGAGAAAGTAGTTGTCCCGCTCCATCCTCGAACTAGAAAATATCTTGAACAGTATGGATTATTAAAGAAGATTTTGGAAAGTTTAATGGTGGAAATTATTAAGCCTGTAGGGTATTTAGAAATGCTAGAACTTGAAAGGAACGCTCGTTTGATACTTACTGATTCTGGTGGGATCCAGAAAGAGGCTTACTTGCTAAAGACTCCTTGTATTACTTTACGAGAAGAAACAGAGTGGGTGGAGACAGTAAAAGCAGGATGGAATAAACTTGTCGGAGCAGATCCTAAGAAGATTTATTCTGCTGCTAGAAATTTTAAACCTCGAAAGGAAAGAGAGTATATTTTTGGAAGAGGGAGTGCGAGTAGGAAGATTGCGAAGATTATTGAGAAGATGGTTTGTTAGATGATAAGAATTAGGTTATTAAGTTATTAGTATTGGTCATTTCCTAATTGGGATTTGGTTAGTAATTCTTAATTTGTCATTTCCGCCCTAGGCGGATCTCCGCCCGGGGCGGATGAAGCCTTGGGCTGAAGACATTTGCAGCTTTTAATATTTAGAATTTCTCTTGTGTAATTTTTTGCAGCTCCATCTTTATGAAAAAAATTTTATTTATCTGTTATTTTTTTCCACCAGCCGGTGGTGCAGGTGTACAAAGAGTAAGTAAATTTATTAAGTATTTAGAAAGATTTGGCTGGCAGAGTTTTATTATCTGTCCGGAAGAAGATGTTTATTTAGTAAGAGACGACACTTTATTAGAAGATATTGCTAAGAATATTTCAGTAAACAGGATTAAATTTTTTGAGGTTTTTTTGAAGTTATCTAAGGTTTCTTGGAAACTGTATAATTTTTTCACTAAATGGTTTTGTATTCCTGACGACAAGAAAACCTTCATGAAAGAGGCCCACAAAAGAGCTTGCAATTTAATTAAAAAGGAAAAGATAAAAATTCTTTTTACAACTTCCTTTCCATGTTCTACCCATCTTGTAGGATTAAGACTTAAAGATAATTTTCCTAACTTAAAATGGATAGCAGATTTTCGAGATGAATGGTCGGAGACTAAAGAGAAATTTCCTACAAGTTGGCATTATAAAAAAAATAAAAATTTAGAGAAAGAAGTTTTAAAAAAAGCTGATAAAATTATTACAGTATCAGAGCCTTTAAAGGGCGTTTTTATAAATGATTTTCCTGAAATTAAAAATCTTAAAACACGTTTTAGGGTTATTACCAATGGTTTTGATCTAGAAGATTTTGAGAAGGTCTTTGAGAGAACTACAGCTAAAAATAATAAAGATTTTACTATAAGTTATATTGGAACAGTTTATAATAAGCAGTCTCCGGAAAATTTTCTTTTAGGAATTAAGCAGTTCTTAGAAGATGAAAGATATAGAATTAAGATAAGGTTTATAGGAGCAACTTCTAAAGCAATCTTAAAGATTTTAAAGAAGTTGGGTTTAAAAAATAATTCTAAAATTGAAGTCCTAGATTATGTAAACCATAAAGATGTTTTAAAGATGATAGTAAGTTCTGATTTATTACTTTTGATTATTGGCAAGAGTATAAGAAAAGGAGTGTACACTGGAAAGATATTTGAGTATATTGCATCAAAAGTACCAATTTTTGCTTTAGTACCCAAACATGATGTAGCAGCAGAATTGATTAGAAAAACCAGAACGGGAGTTATTGTAGACCCTGAAGATAAAAAAGAAATTAGAAATTTTTTTTTGGATTTATATAATAAATGGAAGAGGAGAAGTTTGAGTATTAATCCAAATTGGAAAGAGATTAATAAATATTCTCGAGAAAAGTTAACTAAGGATTTAGAAAGAGTATTGCAGAGTCTTTAAAAGAAGCTGCTATGCGGTAGGCTAGTCCCCTGACTAGCCCAGACAATTGTTATTGTGCCTGATATTATTTAAATTCCAGCAAGGCCACAGGGAACTGGCCTTACCCGTAGCTTAAATAAATGTCTATTCTAAAAGCAAAATTAAACAATGTTTTCGAAAATCTCTTTACTTTTCTAGTTTTGTTTCTAATCCCAGCCTCTATTTTTCGATCGAATGCTTCTTTTCCCGACTACCCCTCGTTATTTTTATTTAGAATTATTACTGGGTTGATTTTGGGATTGTTTTTAATATGGTTTTTAATTGATTCTAGGGAAGTTCAGAAAAAGTTTAAGAAATTATTTTCTATTAAATATTATCTACTTTTCTTTGTTTTTTGGTTTACTCTAAGTTTGGTTTCCTATTTCTGGAGCGCAGATAAGTATAGTAATATAAGATATAATGTTTTCTTTCTCTTTTGGATGATATTGATATTTTCCCTGCCGTTATTTGTTGGTAAAAGCACGAAAAGACTCAAAATTATTTACAAATTTTTCTTTTTGGCTCTTGTTATAGTTTTAGTAATGTGCTTTTTCGAGATGTTTTTCAGACTTAGAATGCCTGAGTCTAAGCTTTTCTTTACTCCAAGAAGATTTCAATGGGCGGTGACTTCATTTTTTTATAACCCTAATAATTTTGCAACTTACCTAAGTTTATCACTTCCTTTTCTTCTTCTACTTCCCATTTGGCTAGAAAAACGTAGTTTAAGGGCACTAAACTTTGCTTTAATACTTCTTTTGATATTGTCCTATTCTTTTACCAATTCCCAAGTAAATAGAATAATTTTAGGGTTAGAGACTATAGTTTGCACCTATTTCTTAATACAACATAAAATAAAAGATATTTTTACATATATTGGAATAGGCTTTGTTGTTCTTTTTCTTTCAGTATCTTACCTAGGCCTTGATATCAAATATTATTTCTTTCCTGAAGAAGGATTAGAATATGAATATCTAGAGGAACAGTCTGATCTAGGATTAATGTTAGATACTGCTTATGCTGGTGGAGGATCTATTCATACTAGAATTCAGCTTGCAAGAAACGCTTTTCAGGAATTGAAAGATCCGAAGACTTTTCTTATCGGAGTAGGATCAGGAAATGCTGAAAATCGTATATCTTATTATGTTAATACTGAAGGAAAGCTAAGTATGCATAATTTTTGGGTAGAGATTGCGCTTTTATGGGGTATTCCGTTTTTTATTCTCTACTCTGTATTTTATCTATTTTTGCTAAGAGGGCTCTATAAAATCTTACAAAATGCAAAGAGTGTTTTTCGTAAAGAAAATTCTTCTGATTTGGCTTCTGATAAATTTTTTTATTATTTAACTATGTCTTTTTTAATCTCTATGTTAGGGTTTATCATAGGAAGTATCTCACCATCTTCTGCCTTTGTTTTTGCACCAACTTGGCTTTATTTTGGTTTTTGTCTAGCATGGATTAATTTAATAAACTCAAAATTTACCACCCAAGGCGGATCAGCCTAGGGCTGAAAAATTAAAAATGCAAAGTTTTAAAATGAAAAAAGTTTGTGTTCTAACATCAGTACATTATCTTTTTGACACTCGTATCTTTCATCGAGAAATAAAAAGCTTACAAAGAGCCAGTTTTCAAGTAACCTTAATTGCCCCACACGATCAGAGTGAACAAGTAGAAGGAGTAGAGATTATAGGAGTTAAGAAAAGAGGGAAACTTGGAAGAATTTGGAATTGGTTTAGAATCTTTCAATTAGCAACGAAAGAAAAAGCTGATCTTTATCATTTCCATGATCCTGATCTAATGATAGTAGGACTTTTGTTAAAGTTGTTTACAAAAAAGCCAGTGATTTACGATATTCATGAATATTATTCTGGTCAGATTCTCACTAAAGAGTGGATTCCTTCTATTTTGAGAAAGATAACAAGTTTTTTTGTAAGGTTATTGGAATATGTATTTTGTCCTACCTATTCAGCCCTTATTACTGCAACAGAAGGAGTTTATAATAATTATAAAAAATTAAATAAGAAGGTTTTTGTGATTAATAATTATCCTGATAGAAAATTTTTTAATAAGATTTCCAAAGAAAAACCCGCAAGAGATTTTCTCTCTTGTATTTATTGCGGGGATAAGACTAGAATAAGAGGAATAAAGAATATTCTAAAAGCTTTTTTGTTATTAAAAAAAAGAGGCGTAAAAGTAAAACTAGAAATGATAGGGCCGGCAAGTCCCAAGTCTTTTGGAAAAGAAGTTAAAAACTTTATTAAAAAGAATAATTTAGAGAATACTGTGCAAGATACTCCTAGGATTCCTTTTAAAAAAGCATGGTCACAAATTCCAAAAGCTGACGTTGGTATCATGCCTTTTTTACCTTGCCCTAATCATCTTATCGCTATGCCTACTAAAATTCTTGAATACATGGCATCAAAGCTTGCAGTTGTTACATCAGATTTGCCTTTAGTAAAGAAATTTATTGAAAAAGAGAAGTGTGGACTTGTATTTCGTTCCACGAGTTATAAAGATTTAGCTAACAAGATTTCTAGGCTAGCATCAGACAGAGAATTGGTAAAAAGGATGGCAGAAAATGGGGAGAAAGCCTTTTTAGAAAAATATAATTGGCAAAAAGAGGAAAAGAAGTTGTTAAAGATTTATAAAAAATTGGAAGGCTAGAGGCAATGCGAATAAATACGAATGCTATACGAACCCGCCTCAGGCGGACGAATGACGTTCTCTAGTTCCTAGTAGCCCAGTAGCCTAGTAACCTAATCCCCTGATTCTTGATTCGTGATTCTTTATTCTTTTTTGCTAATTTAACAAGTATTATG
This sequence comes from bacterium (Candidatus Torokbacteria) CG_4_10_14_0_2_um_filter_35_8, assembly GCA_002792135.1. Taxonomy (GTDB): domain Bacteria; phylum Patescibacteriota. The sequence continues at coordinate 10,425 of PFNU01000095.1, forward strand.
GAAAGACTACCTACATATTTATTTTGGATAAGCCTTAGCGTTATCGCCTACGTCTACTTTGGTTATCCTTTAATCTTGTTTATTTTATCTTTATTTTTGAAAAGAAAAGTTAAAGTTAAAGAAAATTACAAACCAAAAGTAAGCTTAATAATTGCTGCTTATAATGAAGAGCGCGTTATTAAACTTAAACTAAAGAATTCTTTGTCTTTAGATTATCCGAGGGATAAGTTAGAAATTATTGTGGCATCAAATGGGTGTAATGACAAGACAGATAAGATAGTGAAGAAATTCTTGCATAGAGGCGTTATCCTTGATAGTACAAAGGAGAAAATAGGAAAAACCGAAGCTCAAAATAGGGCAGTAAAAATTGCCAAAGGAGAAGTAATAGTCTTTTCCGATGCAAATAGTATTTATAAAAGAGACGCTCTAAAAAAGCTTGTCAGGGGCTTTTCTGATCCAAAAGTAGGATGTGTTTGCGGAGAATTAAAATACAAAAAGGGTCGTAGGGAAATGGTAGAAAGTATTTATTGGAAATATGAAAAAATTGTCAAGAGACTAGAAAGTAAAATAGGATCAATGGTAGGTGCGAATGGTTCTATATATACTGTAAGAAAAAAGGATTATATGCCTTTGAAACCTGATTCTATATCTGATTTTTTGGAGCCCATTAAGATTTTTGAAAAAGGATATAGGGTGGTCTACGAGCCAGAAGCGATTTGCCATGAAAAACCTTCGGAGAATATCTTTGCAGAATTTAGAAGAAAGGTGAGAATTATTGTAAGAGGACTGGCTAGTGTTAAATATTTAACTTCTTTCCTCAATCCTTTAAAGAACATTCTTTTTAGCTACGAGCTCTGGACACATAAATTTATCCGTTGGTTTCTTTTTCCTCTTTTGATCGCAGTTTTTATCTCTAACATTTTTCTTGTCCAGCAAAATAAATTTTATTACTGGTTTTTAATCGTCCAAGGAATAATCCTATTTTTTGCTTTTCTTGGTTTAATATCAGTATTTTTAAATAAAAAAATAAAAGTATTTCATTTCTTCTTATATTTTTTAATGGTAAATTTCGCAGGACTTGTTGCTTTAGTAAAATTTATTTTGGGAGAGAGAATGACTACATATAAGAAGGCAAGATAGTACGCGTTTTTTTGATTTTTGATTTTTGATTTTTAAACTTACTTTGTGCCCGAACTCCCAGAAGTAGAAACAATTAAAAATGATTTACAGAAAAAAGTAGCTGGACTTATATTACAAGATGTTTTAATTACCAAAAAAGCAAAGCAGATAAGAAAACCTTCTTTTAGAAGATTTAAAGAAGAATTGATTAGTAGAAAGATAAAAAAGGCAGAAAGGCTAGGTAAATTTATTGTATTGCATTTGAGTAGTAGAAAGTTCTTAGTTATCCATCTTAGGATGACTGGGAGGCTACTTGTGAGGAAGAGAAACACTAAACCAGATGATTATCTAAAAGTAGCATTCGTATTAACTAAAAATAAAGAACTGAGATTTACGGATGCAAGAGGTTTTGGCACTATTGAGTTATTGAATAAAAAGGAACTGACCAAGCTGCAAGAGAAAGTAGGTCCAGACCCGCTTGATAAAAGCTTTACAGCGGGAGATCTAGAAAAAAGATTGCAAAGGAGAAAAAGAGCGATAAAACTCACACTTTTAGATCAAAGTATTGTTTCAGGAGTAGGAAATATTTATGCCAACGAAGCTTTATTTGCAGCTAAGGTTAATCCTCGAAGAAAAGCTTCTTCTTTGTCAGGAAAAAATGTTAAATTGCTTCACGAGAGTTTAAAAAAGATCTTAAAGAAAGCAATCAAGTTTAGGGGGACAACAGCAAAAGATGAGTATTTTGTTGATACAGAAGGAAAAAAAGGGAGGTTTAAATCTTATTTAAAGGTTTACCAAAGACAAGGAGAAAAATGTCCTAATTGTAAAGGAAAGATAAAAAGAATTAATTTAGGAGGAAGAGGTACGTTTTTCTGTCCTTCCTGCCAGAAATAAAACTCATTAATAAGCGTTGGCAGGTTTTGACATTAATTTTGTTTTAAATTATAATGGGCTTGGAAGACGTGGAAAGCGCGCGGTTTTTTTATTTTGTCAATATAGAATTTTAATATGCAGAATAGTCCTTTAAAGAAAATAAAAGAGTCTGAAAAAAAGGCTCAACGAATTATTCAGGACGCACGAGATGAAGCTAAAAAGGTATTTGAGCAAGCTAAAATAGGACTTCAAGAAAGAAGACAAATTAGTGTAAAAGAAGGTAGATTAGAAGAAAAAGAGGAAGAAGAAAAAATATTAAAAGAACTTAAAAAAATAGAAGAAAAATTTAAACAGGATACTAAATTAAAACTTAAAAAACTAGAAGAAAGAACCCTAAAAAATGAAGGAAAGGCGATAGGTTTTGTTATTAAAAAAGTGTTATCTTAAATTATTTTTGCATTTTGAGCTTTGAATTTTGAATTTGTCTAAAATGGCAATTATTTCCATGCAAAAAGTGAATATTATAGGCTTTAAGGAAGATGAGAGAAAGATTCTTAAGTTTCTTCAAGAAAAAGGATTAATGGAGATTATTGAGAAAGAGGAAGCTCTTTCTAGTAATGAATTAGGTGGAAAAAGCGAAGAAGAAATAGATACCTATATTGCAAGAACTAGTTTTGCTTTGGAGTTTTTGGATGGACTTGAAAAAGAAAAGCAAAATTTTATAGATGCGTTTTTGGGGGCGAAAATAAAAGTTTCTAAAAAAAAATTTAATAAGGTTCTTAGAAACTTTAAGTATGACAAAGTTTTGAATACTTGTGAAAGAATAGATGATGAAATTGCAAGACTAAAAGAGGAAACGAAGAATCAGGAAAAAGAAAAGGAGCTTCTTTTTAGCTGGGAAGATTTTCCTTATAGATTCTCAGAAGTAGGTGCTACTGATAAAGTGGCTCTTATTTTCGGCACTATTCCACAGAGCGAAAAAGATAAACTTGTTACCAAGATTAATTCGAAATTGCCTTGCACCCACGTTCAAGTAATAAAAAGAGACAAAAGCGAGGCTTTTTTAATGATTGTTTTTTTAAAGAAGGAAGAAAATAATGTCAATAATTTTTTGAGAGAGTTCAACTTTAACGAGAGAAAGCTTAGCTATGATTTTGACGCTACTGCTAAAGAAAGAATAGAAGAAATTGACAAAGAAATTGCAAGTTTACAAAAAAGAATAAATAGTCAAAAGCAAAAGGCAATAGAGCTCCTTAGGTACAGATTAGATCTTAAATGTTTCTACGACAGTTTACTTTTAAAGCGAAACGCTGAAGACACCAAAAGAAAGTTCACCTCCACAGAAAAAGTACTTTTAATATCAGGATGGATCGCAAAAGATAACTTTAGATTTTTAAAAGAAAATTTAGCAAAAATTTCCCAAAATACTGCTCTTATAGAAGTAAAACCTAGAAGAGGGGAAGAAGCACCAGTTGCTATTCATAATAAGGGAATTATTACCCCTTTTGAGGCAGTAACTAAAATTTACGGTATGCCAAAATCAACGGAGCTTGATCCAACTCCTTTTTTATCTTTCTTCTTTATTCTCTTTTTTGGAGTATGTCTTTCTGATGCAGGCTATGGAATCCTTCTTATGATTTTAAGTCGGATTGCTTTAAGAAAATTAGATTTAGGTCTTGAAGGCAAAAAGCTAATAAAACTTCTTTTCTACGGAGGTATCTCAACTTTGATAGTTGGAGCTCTATTTGGAAGCTGGTTCGGAGCATCACCTGATATCTTCCCTGAGTCTTTTGGAGCTATTAAGACTTTTTTATTGAAGATAAAACTGATTGATCCTGTTAAGAATCCTGTTAATGTTCTAATTCTGTCTTTGGCTTTAGGAATACTGCAAATAATTTTCGGAATTGGAGTATCTATGTATGGCAAAATTTTGAAAAAGGATTATAAAAATGCTTTACTAACCGATGCTTTATGGATAATATTTATAGTTCTTTTAGTATTCTTTGCTCTTACAAATGTAGGAGTATTACCTTCTACTTTACAGGTAACTAGTAAACTTTTAGTAATTATCAGTACGGTAGGTTTAGTACTAACTCAAGGAAGGCACCAAAAGAATATCTTTTTGAAAATTGGTTCTGGAGTATTGAGCCTATATAAGGTAATAGGATACTTGAGTGATACTCTTTCTTACTCTAGGCTTTTAGCATTAGGGCTTTCCACAGCTATTATTGGCATAGTAGTCAATATGGTAGCTCAATTATGCCGAGATATGATCCCTTATGTGGGTGTTGTAGTTATGGCTTTGATTTTGATTGGCGGCCATCTTTTTAATCTCGCGATTAGCTCTTTAGGTTCGTTTATTCACTCTGGAAGGTTGCAGTTCGTAGAGTTTTTTACCAAATTCTTGGAAGGTGGCGGAAATACTTTTAAGCCATTCCGAAGGGAAACGAAGTATATCGAGATTGGAGATTAGCCTAATAATTTTCTAGTTTTTAGAAGTTGAAGGCTACTAGGATATTAGGGATTAGGTTGTAGGGATTAGGGAATAGAGATTAGATTATAGAAAAGTTACCCCCTACCCCCTATAACCTACAACCTAAATCATTTTTAATTTTGCATTTTTAATTTTTAATTTAAAGATATGACCTTAGGAATTGCACTTGCGATTTTGGGTGCTGCAATTGCGGTTATTGCCTGTGGAATTGGCTCTGTAAAAGGAGTGGGGATGGCTGGAGAAGCTGCTGCAGGAGTTGTAGCAGAACAGCCGGAAAAATTTGGTAAGCTTCTCCTTCTTCAAGCTCTTCCAGGAACTCAAGGAATTTATGGTTTCTTGGGAGCTTTCTGGGTTATTATGAAAATTCAGCTTTTGTCTAGTCCGATAGATATCAGTACTGTGACTGGATGGCAAATTCTTTTTGCATGTCTTCCTATTGCTATCACCGGTCTTATCTCTGGGATTCATCAAGGAAGAGTAGTAACATCAGGAATTTCCACTGTTGCAAAAAGAGGAGAAGAGTCAGGAAAAATGATCATCCTTGCCGCAATGGTTGAAACTTATGCAGTACTTGGTCTTCTTGCAAGTATTCTTCTAATTAATGGTATTCCGGTAGAATAGGAAATTAGGCTACTAGGCAACTAGGATATCAGGTTCGGTAGATTTTCTAAATTCCATATTCTTAATTCTTATTTTTTTGCTTCATGCTTTTAGCTTTAAACTTTGCGCTTCTATCACTAGTGCCTAGTCCCTGATGCCTAGCCCCTAAGATATTTTTTAATTTTTGAACTTTGAATTTTAAACTTCTAAGGTGGCCCTTAAAGATATTCTAAACAAAATAATCAAAGATGCTGAAGATGAGACAGCAAAGATTAATACAGAGGCTGAAAAAGAGATTAAAAGACTTAATAACAAAGCAGCAAGAGAAATAGAAACAGAACGACTTGCCATGAAAAGTAGGACCAGAGAGAGGAGGAGGTTTTTAAAAGAACAGAAGGAAATAGAAATGGAACTTGATACAAAAAAGGAAATTCTTTCTAAGAAACAAGCAGAGATTGATAATATTTTTAATGAGGTTTTAAGAGAAATAGTTGATCTTCCAGATAAAGATTATGTTGAGATCATTCGAAAGCTTCTTAAGAAGACTCCACATGGTAGAGAGGGTGTTTTTGTTATCCCTAAAAAGAGGTTGGAGATAACAGAGAAAGAAATTAAAAAGGTTATACCAAATGCCAAGTTTGATGCTTCTAGCAAAATTGAAGGCGGTTTTATTATAAAGACAAAAGAAACTGAAATTGATAATTCTTTTGCTTCTCTTCTTGCGCAGATAAAAGAAGACTTAGAAAAAGATGTAGCTGATATTTTATTTGGCTAGAGATTAAATATTTATTTAGTTAGCAAATGATTTATAAGATTAAAATTCAAGATGATGAAATTTTTGCCTATAGTATGGGTAGGATTCGGGCTCTGGAAAATCTTCTTTTGGATAAAGAAAAAGTAGAAAGAATGCTGTCTTCCTCTGATCCTAATATTTTTACTTCTGTTTTGAACGAAACTACGTTTACTGATGATTTAAGTCTGATAAGTCGCCCTGAAGATTTTCAGAAAGTTCTGAATAGTCACCTGAAAAGAACCAAGAAGTTTATATTAAAAATTACTCCGCCTTCTTCTCACAAAGATTTAAGCTTTTTGTGGCTTAAGTATGATGTTCAGAACGCTAAAGTTTTATTAAAAGCAAGATTAGAAAAGAAAGAGATTCGAGATAATTACTTATCTGGGTTAGGTAATGTTTCAAAAGGGAAGCTTAAAAAATATATTTCTAACAATGAGATTGAAGAGGAAACTTCAGAACAAGAAAAAGAAAATGTTTTTTTTAAGTTTATTGACAGAGCCAAGGAAACAAAAGAGCCAGAAGAAATAGATTTTGCTTTAGATAAAGCTTACTTTGGCTTGTTGTCAGAATATAGTAAGCTAAGCTATTATCAAGTTATTAAAGATCTCATTAAAATATGGATAGATCTCTATAATATTAAAACCTTTATAAGAGCAAAGATTCTAGAAAAAGATAAGAAGTTTCTTAAGAAAGTTCTTACTCCTCATGGAAGTTTTGACCTGAAGTTTTTTGCTAAACTTTTGTCATTAGGTTTAGAGAAATTACCAGGAGAATTTAAAGATTCTCCTTATGGGAAAATTGTAGAAGAGACTATAGATTATTATTCAAAAAATAACTCCCTCTCTATTTTAGATAAGCTTATTTATGACTTTGAAATGTCGTTTTTAAAAGAAGAAAATAAAGTTTCTCTAGGTATTGCACCGGTTATAGGATATATGCTTGCGAAAGAAAATGAAGTAAGAGTTTTAAGAATTATTATGATTGGAAAGTTAAGAAGAATTCCTAGAGAAGAAATCGAAAAGTATATTGGAATTTTATATTAAATTAAGAAGGTGACACGACGTCGTGTCACCTTCAGAAGTGATATTTACATATGCCAAGAGAAGATACAAAAAATAATTTACAATACAAAATAGCAGTATTAGGCGAAAAAGAAGCTGTCTTAGGTTTTTATGCTGTAGGGCTTAAAGTTTTTGTGGTTGAGAATGAAAAAGAAGCAGTCGATAAACTTGCTAAGATTAAAGGACAGAATGATATTGGAATCTTATTTATTACCGAATATTTTTATAATATTTTAAAAGAAGAGTTAAGAGAAATAGAAGGACAAGTATTACCTGCGGTGGTAGTTATTCCGGACCATACGGGATCAAAGGAAATAGGTATGAGGAAGATGAAAGGAGTTATTGAAAAAGCAGTAGGGTCAGACATACTATCAAGGTAATTTCATAATTTATAGGTTGCAAATGTCTAATTTCTAATTAAAAATTTCCAATGAATGTCCAATGACTGAATATTTAGAATGTTAGGCTATTAGGAAAGTTAGGTTGAGTATCAAGAGAAGTTCTCTGATGTGCTAGAGTAGAAACGAGAGTTCTCGTTTATTTATTTAGTGGTGTATCTAAAATTTGTGATTCGTGATTCTTAATTCGTGATTCTTTGCTTAGTCATTAGTAATTTGAAGCTTTTGAAGATTGAAAATACTTATAATTTGTCCTATTAATATTATGTCTACTACTAATAAAAATTCTTCCTTAGGCAAAATAATAAAAGTTTCAGGCCCCCTAGTTGTTGCGGAAGGAATCCCTAATGCCAAAATGTTTGATGTAGTAAAAGTAAGTGATAAAGGACTTATTGGAGAAATTATTGGGCTAAAAAAGAATTTGGCATCTATTCAGGTTTATGAAGATACATCAGGTCTTGGGCCAGGAGAGCCCGTTGAGACAACTCGCATGCCTCTTTCTGCTGAGCTTGGACCTGGGATTATGAGTTCGATTTATGATGGCATCCAA
>PFNU01000029.1 GCA_002792135.1 bacterium (Candidatus Torokbacteria) CG_4_10_14_0_2_um_filter_35_8
ACCGACTAAGGACAGTGACGATTATTAAGGCAAACAAAAAGGCACACCACAGCGTGCCTTTTATCTATATTCATGATTCCTGATTCATCACGTATTACGATTCATAATTCCCAATTCCAAACCTCTCACTTCTTCTTAAAAGCACCCTCACAAATTTCACCCATCATTCTTGCACCACACTTAGGACACTTTTTTTGCGCACAAGGGATACCTCTTTCATGCTCTTCTTTATGCCCACATTGAGGACAAACACAATAATCTGATCCACCATAACCCATTCCTCTTTTTGTACTTTTCCTTAAACCTTGCCCTAAGGGACGATTTTTTTGATCTGACATGTTTTTGAATTTAACGACGAATGTATAACAATGTAATAGAAACGCTTAAAACGTGACCCCACAAGCTAAAAAGCTAATTCCTAACTTCCTAATTTCCTAACTTCCTCCCTCATCTCCCTCAAATTCTGCCTTGCATCGTTCAAATATTTCCTAGCATTTACAAGATGATTCTTTCCTTCTTTTAAAGCGGCTTTTTCCTTGGTTAGATCTTTGGCAGGTTTCATGCTTTTGAAATTGGACTCAGCTTCTGCTATTTCGTTTTTAACATTTTCAATATTGCTTTTTAATCGAGAAAGTAAAGACTCAAGATTTGCAGTATCTTTGCCATCATCCTTAAGGACAGAGACAAGATTTTCGATTTTCTTGAAAAGAGGATTCGCTTTGTTTTCCAATAAATAAGATGCAGTACCACACATTCGAAGTCCGTGATACTTAGGAAAAAGTACTAAATATACTCGATAGTCATAAAAAATACTTTTTACATCCTCTTTTAGGCTTGTAAGATCATTGTTATTTTTAATTTTATTTTTTAATGCCTCAAGGTCTGAAATATATTTTATAATTTCATCTTCTATATATTTTTTATTTTCTTCTGTCATTCTCTTAGTATTCTGTACTCTTGCGCGGATATTTTTTAGAGAAGTAATTCTTCGATTAATTGCTTTTTCTCCATAAGCTTGCAGCCTTTCTCGCTTTCGCGCTCTTGAAGCATTTTTATATTCTTTTAATGCATTGTCTTCCTTCTTCTGATCTTCTTGCTCTTCGCCTTGATTTTCTTCTGCTACTTTATTTTTAAATTGTTCAGCAGCTTCTACTTGTGCTTCTTCTCCTAAACTAAATTCTGTGGCTAGAACTTGAGTAAAAGCAGTGCTTAATAAAATAGTGATAACAAAGATTAAAATTATGGTTTTTAGAAGTTTTTTGCTCATTTCCTTGCTTAAAACTTAAATTACTAATAGGATAATTGCGTCGATTAAAACGACTGATAAGTTAAATACTTAGAGACTCACTTTCCTGTTTCTGAGCATCTTCAATATCTCTAAGAGCTTTATCTATCTCATTAATTATATCACCAATCTCACTTTCTGCACTATCTAATTCTGATTCCACTATCCCTGACTCGGACTTGCTACTAGACTCTTCCCCAGCTTGATACTCAATTTCTTCTTTTCCTGCCTTATCATCTCCATTCTTTCTTGCTAGATAGGAAATACCTGCTCCTACTCCTATCACAATCAGAAAGGCAACCACAATAATAATAACTTTTTTTCTAGATTTTTTTTCTTTTTTGTCTAAGGAATTTACGTCTTCCATTGGCTTTTTTATTTAAGTGTAAAAGAAGGCGCAATCCGCGAATCGCGCCTTCAGCCAGATTATTTAATCTTTCTTAATTAACTCTTGTATTTTCCTTGAGTATTTGTCCAAATGCTCCGTAATTTTTTCATCTTTAATAATTGTTTCAGCCCCCCCGTGAGTAGGATAAGCATTTCCTGCTTTACAAGCCTCTCTTAAAATTTCTGGATGGTCAATAATAGTGCAGGGTGCTCGATAATCTTTGATAGTTTTTAGCTTTCTTCTGATAGCTTTAAAAAATGGAGAGCTAAGCGCTTCTCTTAAAGTTTTTTCTTTAATATTGTCAACTGCAAAATGAGTAAAGACACAAGGCTCTATATCACCTTTACAAGTTATATGAAGATATGCACGTCCTCCTGCCATACATCCTCCAACATAAGGACCATCATTCCAGAAGTCTCCAAGAAAGATGGGTTTTGTCCTTCGAATTTTGTCGACCTTCTTTCCTAATTTTATTCTCTGCTTGGGAGTTGCCATTAAAGAGGTATTAGGAGATCTTCCTATAGGAATATATTGGAAATACCAACCAAATGAACATCCTTTCTTAAGATAAAAATCAATAAACTCATCGCTTACCAGAACTTCACTGTTGTATCTTGTGGGAGTTGCGGAAAAACCAAAAAGTACCCCAGCATTTTTCAAATTATCCATTGCCTGCATTACCTTTTTGAAAGTTCCCTCACCTCTTCTTTGATCAGTCTCTTTCTCAAATCCTTCTACAGAAATTCCAGGTGCGACATTACCTAGCTCTGCAAGTTTTTCCGCCATCTTCCTATCAATCAAGGTTCCATTAGTATAAACTAAAAAATACATATCATTATGTTTCTCGAAAATATCCAAATGCTCTTTTCTTAAGAAAGGTTCTCCGCCTGAAACGGTTATAAAGTAAATTCCCATTTCTTTTACCTCATCTAAAACTCGATCCACAATCTCAATAGATAAATCATCATCTTTAGAATATTCTGCTGCATAGCAACCGATACATTTCAGATTACAACGCATGGAAGGGCTAATGACAATAAGAAATGGAGGTTGCATTCCTTCCTTCTTAGCATATTCTTGTCTTTTATCATTACCAATAAGAAAAGCGTTAATCATAAGATTCCGAATAAGTTTATCAAGACAACTTTTCGATAGTTTTCCTCTTGCCAAGTCTTTTGCAAGTTGAACCGAAGGATGCTTTTTTTGCCATGCCGCTCTTACTGCTCTAATTGCCGCCTTTGTGTCTTTATTTATTGCTAAACGTTCTGCTAGATAGGTAAGAAGAATCAGGTTTCGATCTGATATCCTAGGTATTATTTTTGAAATTTGGCCAATTATCTCTCTTTGAGAATAATGTTTGGCATTTTTGGCAAGATTCCTTATGCCATTGAGTCCTTTTTCGAGCATGGGTTTAGGAATTAGGAAGTTTCCGCCTTCGCTCGCTGCGGCGAGCTTCCTCCTCTGCTAATGCTACAGAGGATGAATCGGCGGATCAGCCTTGGGCTGAAGGAGATTAGGAATTCTATAGATGTCTTAGGGATGAGATATGGGTGTTCCCCTCCTTACCAAGGAGGGGCTAGGGGAGGTTAAGCTTTGCACTTATTCAAAAGCCCTCTCAGCAACTCAGCCAGATTCTCATTCCTATGATTAAACCTCCACTCTATTTCCTTAAGATAAAGATGAAAATATTTTTCAGGAACTCCTCTTTGATGATAAAGCCAATGTTTAGTATATGACCAAAATCCCTCAAGGCTATCAAGATGATCTTTGGGTCTACCGCCCTCTTTGTTGTTTAAAATTACTTGGTCACCATGAATATCCAAAAAAGCATAAGCACGAAACTTATCAGGATAATAAAGAGTCCCTGCTCTTACATCTTTTATTATCTGAGAAACTAAACTAGACTCTTCTACAATATCTACAGGAAAAGTTAGAATCTTACCATTTTTTTGACGAATACCAAAAAGAATAAGCTTTCCGACTTTACTCCATTTTTTTTCTAAAGAAATTGCTTCATTAAATATAGTTTTATCTATTCCAGTTTCAATTTTTTGAGAAATGGTTGACAATTCTTTCATAGCTTGGATATAGATAGCCTCTCTCAAAATCCGAAACCACCTTTGGGTTGTTTTAATATTTAAAGGTACCTGAAATCTCAATCTGTAAGCTGGAACACCAAGACAAAAGAATTCTAAAAGTCTACCTTTCCAATAAGGCGAAATTCTAGTTTTCCGCCAAATGTTCTTATTAAATTTCCTAGTAAGACCACAAACCACACAGCGTCTTTGCCCTGTGGAAAGCTGCCAAAATCTTTTACTATTGCATCGAGGGCAATTTCCCATATTAATATATTACCTTATTTTAGGTAAATATCTAAGATAATAAGTGCAATTTTAATAACCTCCTAGCTAGTCTTATTATATAGAA
>PFNU01000047.1:0-4189 GCA_002792135.1 bacterium (Candidatus Torokbacteria) CG_4_10_14_0_2_um_filter_35_8
CAAATGATGAAAAATCTTCGGGAATAGAATATTTATATTCTTTTTGCAACTCCTCACCTGTCTTCCACATTGACATAGCCTTATCCTCATCCTTATCTTTTATCGCTTCAAGATATGCATTAACTTTTATTTGAGGCCTTTCTCTGGTGACTATCTCTATAATATTACTACTCTCTCTGAAGAAACCCATAAAAATGGCACTGATGGGGTCATAATAATAAACTATCCTAAGTATAAAGAGTCCTATAACTCCTATAATGCAAATCCCAGCTATTAAGATTGTAGGAAGAGCCTTATGTTTCGGGGTCATTTCTTCAGGTTTGTTCTCCATAGAAGTTAAAAATAAAATGTATTCTATATAATATAACTTACAAAAAGAAGTTTTGTTACAAAATAAACGGGTAGGCGAGAGCCCTTGCTCTCGCCTGTTCCGAGCAAGGGCTCGGAACTACCCAAAAATGTTACTTACAAGCTCTTTTAGCCTTCTTAGTCTTCCGATGATAAATTACCTCGCCCAGTCCCATTTTCAAACCCCTTCCTTTGAGAGCATCTTTAATAACTTTATCTAATCTTTTCCGATATCTTCCTATATCAGCTTCCTCAAACTCAAGAATTAATTCAGGTGCTTGTTTCTTAAGAAATTTATAAAGCCGCTCTTTAATTTTAGGACTCAAATTAATATGCTCAAACCAAACTTCTTTTACTCCAACTTTTTCAAGTTTATCAAGCAACTTTTTAATATTATTTTTTTTGTTAACAAAATAGGGAAGAATTGGGCCGACAAAAGCATATGTCGCAATTCCTGCATCGCAAAGTTTTTTCAATGCTTTAAATCTTGTACTTACAGGCGGTGCTTTTACTTCCAAAAATCTAGAAACTTTATCATTAAGAGAAGTTATGGTAAAACCAACGGCAACTTTTTTTAATTTCTTTAAAACATCAATATCTCTTATAACTAAAGGTGATTTTGTCTGAATTGCAATCTCGCCCTGATACCCAAAATCAGCCAAAGCTTCTAAACATCTTCTGGTTAATTTATACTCTCCTTCTAAACTGACATAGGGGTCAGTAACTGAAGAAAAGAAAATAGAACCAAAATTTTTAGCCTTATGTCTTGTTTCCAATCTTTTAAGTTCTTTTTCCAGAAGCTCTCTTGCATTTATCTTAACATCTAGATAACTTCCCCATTTTTCGGTAGGATGTTTCCATCTTGCAATTTGTGCAGCATAGCAATACATACAGCCGAATAAACAACCATTATATGGATTTATGACAAAGGTAGATCCGGGGAGACCGGATTTTGTGAGGAGAGATTTGGAGGTTAGGAGGGTGATTTGGGGAGACATGTTATACATCAAAATCCAAGGATCTGTAAAAAATCGACTGGTCAGACTCATGTAATATCTTCAAAAATAAACTTCTCCAAAGATTCAAATTTAAATTCTTGAGGTTTAATATCATAGAGACCCACCCAATTTATTTTTTTTATCTCATCTTGCACTATACTTTATTATTGATTACCTAATTTAAATTTCTCGGTTTTTACTTTCTTGTAACTCATCATCTCCCTAATCTCCCTCGCATTCTCCACTGCATACCCAAAAGCATCATTATTAAAATAGGTATAAACGTCCTTTCCTTCTTTAAGAAACTTCTTAATTAACTTTGCCAAATCCTGAAGTTCTTTTTTTGTATATTTGGAAGAAAAAAGTCTTTTTGATCCATGCATTCTGATATAGACAAAAGAGGAAGCCGCTCTAATTTCTTTTGGATATCCTGGAGAATCAGCAATACACAAAGCTACTTTATATTTTTTAAGAAGATCAAAAGTTTCTTTTGTAAACCAAGATTTGTGGCGAAATTCAAAGGTAAAACGATACTTTTTTGGTAGAATTTTTAAGAATTTTTCTAGTCTTTCTAAATTTATTTTAAAGGAAGGAGGAAGTTGAAATAAAATAGGGCCGAGTTTCTGCCCTAGGTTTTTAGCATTGTTAATAAACTTTTCAGTTGGCTCTTCTGCCCCTTTAAGTCTTTTTATATGAGTAATATAGCGAGATGCTTTCACACTAAAAACAAAATCATCTGGGACTTGGTTTTTCCAGTTTTTAAAAGTCTCGGGCCTGGGCAAACGATAAAAAGAGTAATTTACCTCAGCTGTTTTAAAATGCTTGGAAAAATATTTTAGTTTCTCTTTGTAAGGCAAATCTTCAGGATAAAATACTTTATCCCATGAAGAATAAACCCAGCCTGATGTGCCAATAAAAAACTTGGACATATTTTTTAGCTATCAAACTTTTCATAAAAAAATCTTTTGGCAACCTCTAAGGCAATAAAATACATAATAACAATACCTAAAACCATAGATAGACTTTGTATATTAACACTTGTAAAGCCAAAAATATCTTTACCTATAATAGTATAGGGAATGATCAGCGCAATGCAGATTGAAAGCACTGAAGTTATTAAGACGGGAATACTGGGTGCACTTTTGAAAAAAGCTTTCTTGGTTCTCACAGAGAAAGTCGCAAGAACCTCTGTTAAAATAGATTCAATAAACCAAACTGATCTAAATATCTCTGGAGATACTCTGGAAATCATCAGAATGGAAATAAGAACAAAATCAAACACTATGCTGATAGCGCCAAAAAAGAGCATGAATCTAAGAAGGAATTTCATGTCCCAACTTCTCGGCCTGGAAAGTAATTCTTTATCAACATTGTCAGTAGAAACTGTTAAATGCTGGACATCACTTACTGAATCGATTAGCAAAATTTGTGTTGGCAGAAGCGGCATAAATTTTAAAAATAAAGAAGATGCTCCGAGAGTCAGAACATTTCCATAACTAGAGCTCATTGTATTAATAATAAACTTTATGGTATTACTGAATGTTTTTCGGCCTTCCACTATGATGTCAATCAAAATAGATAAGTTTTTCTTAAGGAGTATAATATCTGAAGAATCTTTGGCCACATCAGTTCCGCTATCCACAGAGATTCCCACATCCGCAACTTGCAAAGCTCCAACATCGTTTACTCCATCACCTAAGTATCCAACGGTATATGAACTGTCTTTTAAGGCAGTAATGATATTATATTTCTGCTTCCTTTTTAACTTGTCTTTCAAAATTTTCTTAATTTATCTATTTTAGCTCATTCTCTTGAATAAATCAACCAAAAACATATGCTATATTTTATAAATCCCTTTCTTCAATAACTACTAAACTAATAATCAAAAAAATCATTCCCATTCCCAACAACACTAAAACATCTTTTATATCAATACTCGCATTCGCCAGAATATCTTCTGGACTACCATAATATTTTAAAAACGAAAGAAAGTAAAAGTCCTTAACCTTTTCATTTATTCCCGCAAGAACATGAACAAGATATGAGAGAGTAAAAAATCCGCCACAAACAGCATATACCCTTCCTTTATTACTAAACATTGCAGAAAGTAGGGTAGTAAAAGAAAGCAGGAAAAAGCTTAGTACAGAAGCAACTACCCCAAATGCTAAAAACCCTTTAAGATTTGGTGTTTCTTTAATAGCATAGATCCCGATTATAGTACTTACTATAGTTACAAAAATTACGAAAAGAATTATCAGAAAAGACGCGGCAAATTTTTCTAAGACTATTTTCTTTCGTCTTATCGGAAGTGTAAATGCAAATTCTGATGTCTTTTTATCTATTTCTCCTGCGACTTGCGATGCACCTAAAGAAAAAATCAAAATTGCTATAATAATAACCCAAATAAAAGAGAAATATTCCACTGATAAAAATCCTTCAATAGTACCAAAGGTTTCGGCACTCATTCCAAATGCTTCAGCTAAGGATGGAGGATATACTTCTATCAATTTCTTAAGTTCCTCTTGCTGATCCCTTATCGAAGGAAAAAACGCCACCATCATCACCCCGTAAAGAATAATCATTACACTGTACCAAACAGTAGTCCATTTGTAGTCTTGGAGAGTTTTTTTGAAAAAAGAAAAGTTCATTAGTTATACGACAAAATAATCGAAATAATAATTGATATGGATTCTAGCATAATCTGGGTTTTACCACCGGGTAGGGCTAGTCCCCCGACTAGCCCGAGCGTTCCTAAAAAAGTACCAGATTAACTGTTATCTAAGTCCTAACGAAGCCAGTCAGGGGACTGGCCTTACCCATTTCTTGAGGGACTTATTGTACCT
>PFNU01000047.1:4340-5788 GCA_002792135.1 bacterium (Candidatus Torokbacteria) CG_4_10_14_0_2_um_filter_35_8
TTTCAAAATAAATCTCCACTACTTTCTTCCTATGAGCACGAAGTTCCGCAATTGTCTCTACATCGACAAGGTTTCCTTCCCGAATAATTCCTACTCTATCACATATTTTCTCTACTTCGGGAAGATTATGCGATGAAAAGAAAATAGTTACTCCCTCTTTTTTTAAATTAAGTAAAATTTCATAAAAATCATTCTGCATCAAAGGATCCAGCCCTGCGGTAGGTTCATCTAAAACCAAAAGTTTTGGCTTATGAAATATTGCAAGCAAAATTCCTATTTTTTGTTTATTACCCTTAGAAAGGTTTTTAAACGGTGCTGAAAGATCACAATCTAATTTTTCTATAACTTCTTCTGTAAAGTTGCTACTTACTTTTCTACCATAGAATGAGGAAGAAAACTTCAGAAGCGCCTTCCCGGACATCTTTTCATAAAGATTAAAATCACCGGGGAGATAGCCAATATCGCGTAGAACTTCAGGGTAATTCTCTTTCACATCCTTACCAAAAACTGATATTTCTCCAGAAGTTGGATTTATTAAATGCAAAAGTAGCCTTATGGTTGTAGTTTTTCCAGCACCATTTGGCCCTAAAAACCCAAAAATCTCTCCTTTTTTTACCTCTAAGTCAAGGGCTTCTACACCTCTTATCTTGCCATAATATTTAGTAAGATCTTCTGTTTTGATGACTGGCTTCATTTATTTAATTAAGTTTCTTTTCTTTATTACTATATCCTTAACAAAAAATAAACTCAAGATAAAGAAACACACATCTCAAGCCCTCTTATTCCTGATTCACGATTCCTAATTCATAATTCCATATAATTTGACTTCCCCACCACAACGAGTATAATACTCTTAGACTTCAAATAAGTCGAAGTATCTTAGGATAAGTTTCTAATTTCCGTAATTTTAAGCTTAAATAAGGAAAAACGACTTAAGAAAGTCTATAAAGGTCGTTTTTTATTTATTCGCAAAATTCGAAAATCAACATGACTCCAAAAAAAATTCAAGATGATTCTCAGGATGATGTCTCTGATGATTTAGATCAAGACGATACAAGACAAAGTTCTGGACCTTCTGACCGACAAATGTATGATGCAGTTTGTGCTGAATGCGGCGCAAAATGCCAAGTTCCATTTAAGCCTGATCCAGATAGAGCAGTTTACTGTAGAGAGTGCTGGCAGAAGAAGAAAAATCAAAGAAGCAGATACTAATTAACTATTAATTAGTTCCGAAATAATAAAACCTCGCGAGAGAATCGCGAGGTTTTATTGTTTTATTGTATGAAAACCTTTAAATATATCTAAACTTTTATAGAAACAAAAGCTAGATGCTAAGATTAGATTTAGAAAACAGAAAAAAGAAAGAGAAACTATCAGCTTACAGGAGGAGGACTACCAGGAGTGCCTGGGGTGCTAGGAATATTAGAATCTTTGGCCTTCTTTTTCTT
>PFNU01000019.1 GCA_002792135.1 bacterium (Candidatus Torokbacteria) CG_4_10_14_0_2_um_filter_35_8
CAGTATTTTGGCTAAATTGGGTTGACAGTATTTGGCTAAATTTTTTCTGAAATTATTTTTTTGTTTTATTGACTGATCGGTAGAATCTGCAGATTCTAGTGCTACTATCATTCCCAAAAATAACCATAAAATTCCCATGGCTGGTCTATTCATAAAAGGAGCAAGGGCATAACCAAGAACTGGTATGGCAATTCCGATTGCGGAGATAGCAAGATAGGTGTAGCGCTTTTTATTTTTTTCTTGGAAAAACTTTAGACCAAAATATAAAGTAAACAAAAGATATAAAGACATGTAAAGTGCAAGTCCGATAGTTCCTGTTTCTAAAATCATTAGATAATAGTCGCTATGAGCATAGCATGATCCTTTGTAAAAACCTCTTACTGATTTACACACTTCTTCTGATGTACCTAAACCATAACCGAAAAAAGGTCTTTCCAACATCTTTGGTTTCATATCTGCCCAGAGCTCCTCACGCCAAGCATACGAGTTAGTAACAGTTGCTGGATGTACTAGATCTTCATAAAATCGCTCATAGAGAAATTCAATTGAAAAAATACTTATTATGAACAATAAACCTGTAATTATGAATAGCTTGTAATATTTTGTTCCCAGTGATAGTACTGCAAAGGTAAGAAAACTAAAAAGAGCGGTGCGGCTTTGAGTAAATATAAGGAGAATAAAAGTTGTTGAAACTACTAGAATATCAAACACAGAAATTCTCTTTTGATGAAGTATTGTAATTATATAGACAATTAGAGCTATCGCAAAAAACTCCCCGGCTTTATTAGGGTGAATAAAAGTTGCTTGGACGCGAGAAGAAATGCCGCCTGTTGCTAGTTGCCAAAAGCTTGCTAGGACAGGAAAGACAAGAGATACTAGAACAAAGTTTTTTACTGTGCTTAGAGAAATTCTTTTGGTTTGTATAGCTATATACCCGAAGAGGGCTGCACTTATTAAACAAGCAACCTGAATCATTTCTCTTAAAACATCTAGTTTTTGGCTACTTCGGATGAAGCTGACAATATTAATAATAAAAAACACAAGAAGACAAATTGATAAAACTTTAGCCAAAACGTTATGTTTATAGGAAACTTTCTTTTTCGCAATAAACAAGAGGTATAGACTAATTAAAACTAATATAAGTAGTGCAAAGATGGTGTACAGGGAAAAGGTTAGACAATTAAAAAGAGTGATTTCGTAGTCTTCTCTTAAAACATCTATAGTTGGACGCAACACGATCACTGTCAAAATTGTATATTCAGGATAATACCAGAATGCGATTAGGATTAGAGAAAATAAAACGACCCCAAATGCTGTTTGGGGACTTAATAATATTAGGATCGGTATGATAAATAGGATTCCTATTAGGATACTATAAAATGAGATTCGGTTTTCATTTATGATTTTAGAGTTTGACATTGTTTTTTTTAATCTCTAATTACACAGTCGCACCTGCGATAATAGGTTTTCTACTCACGACCCTATCTCCTAGAAATCCTACCTTACTATCATTAACAACCATTTCATTATAGCTTAAAGAAAGTAAAACAATACTAACTCCTATACCAACTAGTGCTCCTAAAAGAGTGTTAATTAGAAGATTAGGCCTTGCTGGTTTAGGACTAGCCTTAGGATCATCTAAGATTTTTACTTCAACGTTATCACCACCGCCATGATACTGTCCTGCATTATTAATTAAGTTACTTGCTATTGCTTGAGCAAGCTTGTTAGAAGCTTTTAGAGATGAATTATATACTTCAATATGGATAATTCCAGTTTCTCCAACTACTTTAGAATCTACCTGTTTATCCCATGCTTTCGCAATTTCGGTTGGAGTACTACCATAAGCTCTTTTTGATACACCTTCTGTAGAATCTAAAACAGTATTATAAAAGGATGAAGAATATATAGCTTTGTTTAGAATTGAACTTAAGTATTCTGCGGATTTTGCAGCACCAAAAGCATCTACTCTATCGGTAGGTTGTTTTTGAATTACAAGAAGATCTACTGAGGTTTTGTACTCAGGAGTAAGAAAGGTACTAAGAATAAAGCTAGTTGCACCAACAATGAATGATGCAAATAGTACTATGTACCACTTTTCTTTTACAATTGTTGCTAAATCAAAATTACTCATTTGTATCGATAATTAAGATTAATTTAAATGACCGCTAATTAAAGCATATTTCGCTGGTATTGTCAAACCTTTAAGGTCGAGAATAGATTAGAAAAATACTGTGTGATATAATACAACTGGACAATATAATATCTTTGATTATGAACATGAAAGAAAATATCAATATTTCCTTTGTCGTGATTGCTAAAAACGAAATATTCACTATCCATAAATGTATTAGCTCAATAATTAAGGCAGGAAATCGGGCCAATGATTATGAAATAATTTATGTAGATTCTGCGTCTACGGATGGAACCTTGGAGGTAGTATCGGATATTAACAGTGTCAAAATACGAGTTTTTCGCATTACTAAAAATCCTAATTCAGCAGTAGCGCGCAATATAGGTATTAAGCATACTAAATATGATTATATTTTCTTTATTGATGGAGACGTAGTAATTAAACCTAATTTTGCTAAGTCTGCAATTTCTGAAGCTTTAGAATCAGATGAAACTGGAATTGTTTTTGGTAAGCTAAAAGAAATTCAGTATAATGACGAACACAAGAAAATAATTAAGATTGTTCAAGATAGAGAGAAAATATCAAAAAGGTCTTATCGTAAGTCAGCCGGAGGTATCTTTCTAACCAAGAAATCTATAATAGATAAAGTTGGTAATTTTGACGAAAGGTTAAGAGTAAATCAAGATTGGGATTTTGCTTTTCGTGTGGGAAAAAAGTATAAGATATTAGCTCTACCTGAAAAAATGGGCACCCATCATACTGTTACATATAGAGATATAAAGCGTATTAAAAATATTATTTTAAGTGGCCAAAGGTTATATTTAGGTTTCTTAATTAGAAAATATTTACTTCAACCTGGAATAGTGTTTTTTATAATCAAGCTTGTTTACGGAGTAATTTTAGGAGGAATATTTTGGATATTACTGATATTTAGCTTTCTGACGTCATCTTTATTGCTTAAACTAGTATGTGTTTTATTCATAATTATTGATATTCTTTTAGGGGTTAGAAAAGAAAGAGGAAACCTCGTTGGAAGAATGGTTGATCATTATATAGTTCCTTTTTTTATCCTGGCGGGATTTTTGTTTTATTTCCCTAAGAAGAAGGAGGTAGAGTGGGAAGAGGTTAAAAAAGAATCAAGAATATAGAATTCACTAGAGATCAAAAAGCAGGGCGATATGCTCTGCTTTTTTTGTTTTATGACCCTCCCAATTTTTATATAAAAAATCTATAATAAAGAAAAAAGAAGGGAGGGTAAATATGAGTTGTGTCGAATTTATAGAAATACTAGATGACTTGCTCAGCGGACAGGCAGAAAGCAAGCTTGATAGTAAAGAAAGAGAAGAGATATTTAAGCATAGAATTATATGTCCAGATTGTGAATGGCTGTTTAGAATATTGCAACAGCAGAGAAACAAGAGAGGAGAAGCGAATAAGTAGGGAGGTCATTCTTTTTAAACTCAGTAGCCTCCCTGGTATTTTTTTATAAAAAACTCTATAATGAATATAGTTCAAAATTCAAAATCTTAATAATAAAAATATGCCTAAAAAATTTTGGAAATTTCTAGGTTTTATTCCAATTCTACTTGTTGCTATAGCAGGCGCTTTTCTAATAAATAACGAAATTTCAGGACTTTCTTCTGATTCTAAAGAAGCTTTGGAGGCAGTCACTCTTAATAAAGAGATTACAGATAATGGTACAGTACTGTCTTCAGATCTTGATGAGAGAACCTCAGATTACACTCCAGGAAAAGAAGAGGAAACTGTTACTATTGTCGCAGTAGGAGATATCATGCTCTCAAGAACTGTTGATACTAAGATGAGAGCTAAGAAAAATTATCGTTATCCTTATTTGAAAACTTATGAAATTACTCAGGATGCTGATATAACATTTGGGAATCTGGAGACTTCTATAACGCCAGGAAAACCCGTGTCATCCGGACAAATGATGTTTAGAGCCGATCCTGAAAGTGCGACTGCGCTTTTTTGGGCGGGGTTTGATATTGTTTCTCTTGCCAATAACCACACACCAAATTACGGCCAGAAGGGACTTTTAGATACTTTTAAATATTTAGATAAAAATAATATTGAGTATGTTGGCGCAGGAAAGAATTTAGCCGAAGCAAGGAGTTATAAAACTATTGAGAAAAAAGGAATAAAAATCTCTTTTCTTGCTTATAATGACAGTGATGTAGTACCCGCATCCTATCAAGCAACGTCAAGTAGCGCTGGTACTGCTTTTATGAGCACCAATTATCTAAAAGAAGACGTTAAAAAAGCAAGGCAGAATTCAGATATTGTGATTGTCTCTATGCACTCTGGGACAGAATATGTGACAAAACCAAATTCCAGGCAAGTGAAATTTGCTCATGCTGCAATAGACTATGGCGCTGATATGGTCATAGGCCACCACCCTCATATAGTACAGGTAAGTGAGGTTTATAAGAATAAGTATATTGTGTATAGCTTAGGAAATTTTATTTTTGATCAGA
The DNA here is from genome assembly GCA_002792135.1 of bacterium (Candidatus Torokbacteria) CG_4_10_14_0_2_um_filter_35_8. GTDB lineage: Bacteria > Patescibacteriota. The sequence continues at coordinate 4,627 of PFNU01000019.1, forward strand.
TGTGGTCAGAAGAAACTCGCCTTGGTGCTATTACTAAGATTACTTTAAACAAAGAAGGAATAATAATGGTAAGTTTTGTGCCTGTGAAAATATATGATTATTGTCAACCAAGAGTTTTAACAGAAGAAAAGCAAGAAGGTATGATTTTGGATAGGTTGAAGTTTTAGATAACCACCCCTTTTGTCCCCTCCTTATGTAAGGAGGGGACTTTTATATGCCTTCAAAAAATACAATAAATAGTGTAAGATACCTTTTATGAAAGCCTTAGCAACTAATAGAAGAGCAAGATATGATTACAAAATCCTCGAAGAAATCGAGGCTGGTATTGTACTTTCCGGCCAAGAAGTAAAATCTGTAAAGAAAGGCCATATAAGCTTAAAAGGCTCTTTTGTTACTTTAAAGGGAGCAGAAGTTTTCCTGACGAATGCCCATATTTCACCTTATGAATTTTCTGGAGAAGTAAAAGAATATAACCCGGAAAGACCGAGAAAGCTGCTCCTACATAAAAAAGAGATTGCCAGAATTATCGGAAAAAAGAAAGAACAAGGCTTGACACTAATACCCCTAAAAATTTATACTAAACATAGGAAGATAAAGGTTCTAATAGGTATAGCAAGAGGGAAAAAGAAGTTTGACAAGAGAGAAGAGATGAGGAAGAAAGAGGCTGAAAGGAAAATACAGAGAGCAATGAGGAAGAAATTTGAGTACTGAAAAAGAACTCTTAAGCTTCAAATTTCCAATGGCTTGGAATCACGAATTATGAATCACGAATTAGGTTACTGGGCTACTAGGGAGTTAGAATAAGACACGATTTAAGAATTCTGCGGGTATTTTAAGAATGAGACGTAATGTTCCCTCCTTACCAAGGAGGGGTTAGGGGAGGTTCTGGAAATTTGCAACACTTAGTTCTGCATGTAATTTCGAATAAATAACTGTACCTTAAGATACAACTCAACTATCATTTCATGCCACCCGGGGATGTTTGGTCTCGACAGGAAATCGTCCTTTGAAAATCAAAAGCAAGCGTGCTAACTCGCTTGTAAATATAATTAGCAATCAAATAAGTGCAAAACTATCTAACAAAGTTGGGAAAGTATTCGCAAATGTCGCTTCAACTTTTGTAGCAGCATTTCGACTTCCCGAATTTGCACCTGCAGTAGCTTAAATCCTATTGCCGTCTGATATTTATCTCTCCCAAGGATAATATTAAGGCGTTAACCTTTTGGGGTGCGGTCTCTTTCGTGTTCTCTTACGAAAGAAGCTTAAGACAAATTAGAGAAGAGATCAGATCTTTTTTGTCTATTTTATACTCTGATTTCTTTAAAATTAAATAGACTATCTTTTGTAATAATTTTCAATGCGGTAATTTTTCTGGACAGGGGTTCGATTCCCCTCATCTCCATACTCCGCTCCCTGCGGGGAGCTTCGTATAGCAGGCCATCTACCAATCCATTATTGTTAGTACTCTTATTTTCGGTTTGGAATGCGGAGTATGCCCTCCGAAGCCCGCAGGCGAAGGAGAGCCTACACTCTGCTTACCTATTGTGAGCTACGGATGGCAAGCCAACTTTGCTTCACTGCGGACTCGCTTGTCCCTCCGGTTTATCCTCTGTAGCCTACCGCAGTAGACGGAGAAAGAGGGCTTGTCCTCTGTAGCATCAGCGAAAGAGGAAGTCCGCTCGCGGCGGACGAAGGAGGACATAACTCAAAAGAAATATACATCTGCATAACTACTACGTATACATCTTAAGAAGTATAAAGTTTCCAGATCAAATTTATATCGGCTATACAACCAACCCTAGAAAAAGACTAAAGAAACATAATGCTGGCGAATCAAAACATGCTAGAAAATTCAGATCCTGGAAAATAGAAATTTGTATTGCCTTTAGCAGCAAGGAATTAGCCTTGAAATTCGAAAAGTACCTCAAGACTGGTTCTGGAAAAGCGTTTATGAAGAAAAGATTAATAGAATAGGATATAAAAATAACCACCTAACCTCCTTAACACCATTCGCAGATTCAGAATAAACAATCAAATACGATTACCTCGCATAAGACTAATTGACGAAAAAGGTAAACAGATTGGTATTCTTTCTTCGAAAGAAGCTTTGAGTTTGGCTTACGAAAAAGAATTGGATCTTGTGGAACTTTCAGAAGAGAAAGATGTTTCTGTCTGCAAGCTTATGGATTTTAAGAAGTTTTTATATAAAAAGAGGAAGCAGGAAAGAAGACAAAAGGCTCATCAAAAACAGGGAGAGTTAAAAGGAATAAGACTCAGTATTAGGATTGGCGAGAATGATTTGAAAGTAAAAGCAAGAAAAGCAGAAAAATTCTTAAAGGAAAATTATAAAGTAAAAGTAGAGTTAATACTCAAAGGAAGAGAACATCTGCATGTCGATCTTGGATTTAAACTTATTAGTGATTTTATTAGTCTACTTTCTAACGTAGAAGTTGATCAAGAACCTCAAAAGAAAGGTAATAGTATTATTGCTATTGTAAAATCATCATCCCCCATCCGCCGTAGGCGGACTACGGATAACAAGCCATCCTTTGTTCAAGCTACGAATAAGAAGCTGTAGAGAACTTGATTAGTATACTCGTCTGAGATAGTCTGGCCTAAGTACCGCATTCTCTGGAATTTCCAGTGTTATATTAGGTACTAGTGTCGTGTTATCTTAGTTTTAATGTAATTAATACAATCGTCTTGTCTTATTTATCTAATTTGGATAACATCAAAATTTGCGTAAAACGGTACTAGCAAGCCTTTGTCTTTATCTGATGACGCTAAATTCAGAACCCACACTGGAAGATTCAGTAAACGATGTACTAGGATGAAGAAAATCGAATTAAAACAAAGGAGTTTATCCTATGCTTGCTGTGGCGAGCTGCGAACAACAAGTCATTTTTCTCTAAAGTCCTGGGCAACAAGTACTTGTACCTCAAAGCTTGTCCGCAGCAGAAAATAATTCTAAATAACTAAAATAAAGCTTCAAAATATTACTACTTTTTTATCATTAAAAAACGAAGAGGTATGCCTAAGATAAGAACGAGAAAAACTGTAAAAAAAAGATTTGCCTTCACAAAAAGGGGTAAGGTTTTACGTAGGAAAGCTATGCAAGATCACTTTAACGCCAAAGATAGTGGGAATAAAGTACGAACCAAGAGGCAAGATGTATTAGTAGAAAATAAAATTAAGAAGAATATAAAGAAGCTTGTTCCTTATAGATAATTTTACGACTTTCTAAAGGCGGCACGGCGTCGTGCCGCCTTCTTTTTTGTTTCTGTAGAGAAAGTAATGTAACGCAGTGCGGCTTTTACTAAGAACATTTGTCAAAAACCTCAATTTAAAGTTATAATGGGATTAGTCTCTAGCATTATCTTCAATTCTACCACAGGATGGGACAAAGTACCCTCTGACTAGCTCGGACGTTCTTAAGAAAGAAGGTATTGTATCAACTATTTCTAAGCTCTCACAAGGAAACGCAATACGTTCCAAGCCAGTCGGGGGACTGGAGCCGTATTGCGGTTCCAGACATGTAGTTGCGTGTCTGGCCTTACCCGTAAATTACTATGATTAAGACTCTTATCAAAAAAACTATCAAAGGTAGTATTAAGAAGTTACAGAAAGAAGAAAAACTTCCAGTTTTTGATTTGCCAGAGTTTAAAGTAGAGCATCCGAAAGAGGAAAAATTTGGAGATTATTCTTGTAATATAAGTTTAATTTTGGGGAATATTTTAAAGAAAAGTCCTCAAGAAATTGGAGAGCAGATCGTAGAAGATTTAAAAGAAAGCAAGGAAAGAAAAGTTAAGCTTTTTAGAAAAGTTGGGGTAGTAAAACCAGGATTTATTAACTTTTATTTAAGTGACGAATTTTTGCAGAGTGAAGCTGAAAAACTTGCCACAACCCAAAACGACCTTTGGGAATTTAATATAGGAAAAGGTAAAAAAGCTCAAGTGGAGTTTGTTTCAGCAAATCCTACAGGGCCTCTTCATTTAGGACATGGAAGGCAAGCGGCAATTGGCGATAGCCTTGCAAGAGTACTTGCACTTTCTGGTTACAAAGTTACCAAAGAATATTATTTTAATGATGAGGGTCAGCAAATGAGAAATTTGACAGAGTCAGTTTATGCTCGGTATAGACAACTTCTAGGTGATAAAGACTTCCCTTTGCCAGAAAGAGGTTATGAAGGAGAATATATTAGAGATATTGCTAAGAAAATTGTAGAAAAAGAGGGTGATAAGTTTCAGAAAAAAATTGATAAAGAACATTTTAAAAAATATGCAGAAGAATGTTTGTTTGCTCTTATCAAAAAGACCTTGAAGAATATGGGAGTGATTCATGATATATTTTACAACGAAAGCGATCTTTATAAAGAAGGCAAGGTTGATGCTTTAGTGAAAACGTTAAAAGAAAAGTGTTTAGCTTATAATAAAGATGGTGCTCTCTGGCTTAAGCTTTCTAAAATGGGAAGAAAAGATGATAAAGTAATTGTCAAAGCATCTTCTGATCCTACTTATAGGCTTCCTGATATTGCTTACCATATTGAGAAAATAAAAAGAGGATTTGATCTTATAATTGACATTTTTGGATCTGATCATGCAGAAGAATATCCTGATGTTTTAGCAGTATTAAAAGCGCTGGGTTATGATGAAAGTAAAGTAAAAGTCATTATCCACCAGTTTGTAACTTTAAAGGGCGGTAAGAAGATGTCTAAGAGAAAAGGTACTTTTGTAACCTTAGATCAAATTATCGATGAAGTAGGCGGAGACGTAACGAGATTTCTCTTCTTGGAGAAAGCATCAGGGACCCATATAGAGCTTGACCTTAATTTAGCAAAAGATAAATCTGAAAAGAATCCAGTTTATTATATTCAATATGCTCATGCTAGAATTTGCAGTATTTTAAGAAAAACAGAGGATTGTAGTTTGGATACTTTCGATGAAAAATTATTAAAACATAAGAGTGAGTTAGTACTAGTTAAAAAAATCTTAGAATTTCCAGAAATTATTTATGATATTAATAAAGATTTTGGGATACATAGACTTTGCTACTATGCCTATAGTCTTGCAACATGCTTTTCAGGATTTTATAGAGATTGTAAAGTGATTTCAGGAGGTAAAGATTTGACGCAAGCGCGTCTTAGTCTTATAATACTAACGAAGAAGGTGCTTGCCCTATCTCTTAAACTTTTAGGAATTAATGCGCCTGAGAAGATGTGAGATGTTCTTATCTTCTAATTGTAAAACTCGTGCGCATAGGCATAGATTGTAGAACAATCTCAAATTTAGATCCTGAGCAGGAAGGAGTAGGTAGGTACACTTATGAGCTTATAAAAAACCTTCTTAAGTTTGATAAAAAAGATAAGTATATTCTGTTTTTTGATAGAAAACTAAAGGATAATCTGAAAAATGAATTCCAGAAGGATAATGTAGAAGCAAGAGAAATCCCTTTTTATAAATACGATAAGTTTGTTCCTGGAATTTACTCCCGTCTTTTAATAAGTGCTGTTATTAATAAAGCAAAGGTAGATGTGATGCACTTTCCTTTGAGTGCCAATTTTCCTATTACTTATAAAAAGCTATCTATTGTTACGGTTCATGATCTTGCTATTTTTAAGAATCCCCAATGGTTTTCTAAAAGACAGACTTTGAGTGTAAAAGTTTCTACTCCTAAGGCCTTAAAACTTTCCCAGAGAGTTATTGTTTTTTCTGATAGCGTTAAGGAGGAAATTAAGAATATTTTCAAAACTCCCGAGGAGAAAATTGAAGTGATTCCTAAAGGTTTTGAATATATTCCTTTTAGTTTTTCAAGGTCTGAAAAGGAAGCTACTCTTGCCAAATTGGAAATTAGGAAACCTTATATTCTTTTCTTTGGCACTATAGATTTTAGGAAAAATATTGAAAAGCTGTTAGAAGCTTTTAATTTTATTCTGAAAGATAAAAGGCTAAAAAATTATAAACTTGTGATTTCTGGAAGACCTGGTAGAAATTATAAGTTACTCCTGTCACAAATTAAGAAATTAGAGATTCCTGATAAAGTGAAATTTACGGGCAGAGTTTCTAATAAAGAAAAAGAAGTTTTATATGAGGAGGCAGAAGTATTTGCCTGCCCTTCTTTGTATGAGGGTTTTTGCATGCCAATAATAGAGGCTTTGGCAAGTAGTACTCCAATAGTCGTATCTAAAATTCGTCCTATTACAGATCTTGTAGGAGAAGACAGTGCTATTTTAGTAAACCCTGAAGATGAAAATGATATTGCGCAAGGAATAAAAATGCTTTTACTTGACAAGGATTTGCAAAAAAGACTTGCGTGCCATGGTAAAAAGAAAGTAAAAAGATTTAATTGGGATGAGAGTGCAAGAAGAACTTTGAGGCTTTATAAGAAGGCTGCGAGAGAAAGAGCAAAGAAAGAAAGGGAAAAGAGAAAGAAAATGAAAAGAAGAAGGAAGAGGAAAAAATGATTTATTAAACCCTAGTAATTTTGATACTTTAGAAATCAGGGCGTATCTTAATTTACCTGTCCTGTTTTTTATTATTTGATTTATTAGGTGAAATTTAGTATTTTTGAGAGTAGGTAATTGTATTTATTTTAATAAATGGAGGGGTTTTTAACACCGAAATTTAAAAATAAATATCGTATTCCTTTAACAAGGCTTCCAAATTGGGATTATTCATGGCCTGGATGGTATTTTGTTACGATTTGTACAGAAGAAAGAGAATGTTTCTTCAGAGATGTTATTAATGGAAAAATGAAATTATCAGAAATAGGAGAAATTGTTAAAGAAGAATGGTTAAAAACACCAAAGATTCGTAAAAATGTGAAATTGGATGAATGGATAATTATGCCGAATCATTTACATGGAGTAATTATTATTAACAATCCAACCGCCGTAGAGACGCCCCGGCGGGGCGTCTCTACGGACGTTCGTATTAACAAAAAATGGAAACCAAATTCATTGGGTTCGATTATTAACCAAATTAAATCCATTTGCACCAGGCGTATTCGTCTAACAATATATAGAGAATTCGCCTGGCAATCTCGATTTTACGATCATATCGTAAGAGATGAAAAAGACCTTAATAGGATACGAAAATACATTATAGAAAATCCTTGTAATTGGGAGAAAGACAGAAATAATTTTGAAAATTTGTACATGTAATTAATTTTTTTAAATTTGAAACAAACCCGATATGTTCAAAAAAGTTAACCCTAGACAAAATTTTGTAGAAGCAGAGCACAGACATCTTAAAAGATGGTATGAAAAGGGTATTATTAAGAAATATTTAAAAAAGAACAAGAATGCCAAAAAAAGATTTGCATTTTTAGATGGTCCCATAACTGCAAATAACTCTATGGGTGTGCATCATGCTTGGGGAAGGACTTTAAAAGACCTTTTTCAGAAATTTAAAACTATGCAAGGATTTGCCCAGAGATACCAAAATGGTTTTGATAATCAAGGTCTTTGGGTAGAAGTGGAAGTTGAGAAGAAAAAAGGATTTAAAACAAAAAAGGATATTGAAAAATATGGTATTGATAAATTTGTTGAAGAATGTAAAAAGCATACTCTCCACTTTGCTGATATCCAAACAGAGCAATCCAAACGTCTAGGTTATTTTATGGATTGGGGAAATTCTTACTACACCATGTCAGATGAAAATAATTATACCATTTGGCATTTCCTAAAAACTTGTCACGAGAAAGGATGGCTTTATAAAGGTCATGATGTTGTTCCTTGGTGTCCAAGATGCGGTACTGCTATTTCTCAACATGAAATTTTGACTGAAGAATATAAAGAATTAACACATAAGTCAGTTTATGTAAGACTTCCTATAAAAAACCGAAAAAACGAGTATTTGCTTATCTGGACCACGACCCCCTGGACACTTACCTCCAATGTAGCAGTGGCTGTGAATCCAGAATTAAATTATGTAAAAGTAAAACAAAATGATAATATCTATTATCTTTTAGAAAAGGCTGTCAGTTGTCTAGAAGGAGAGTATAAGATTGAGAGAAAGCTAAAAGGGAAAGAATTAATTGGTTTAGAATATAAAGGCTTATTTGATGATTTACCAGAAGTTAGAGAAAAAAGACCGAAGCATATTGTAATTGTCTGGGATGAGATTTCAGAAGAAGAAGGTACAGGACTTGTCCATATTGCACCTGGTTGCGGCGAGGAAGACTTTCAGTTAAGTAAAGAGCATAATTTAGTTGCTATTGCTCCTATTGATGAAGAGGGTAAATTTGTGAAAGGGTTTGGGAGTTTATCAGGAAAGAAGGCAGGAGATGTACCAGAGGAGATTTTTGCTAAGTTAAAACAAGGCGGGTTTTTATATAAGGTCCAGGATTATACTCACCAATATCCAACATGCTGGCGTTGTAAATCAGAGCTTCTATTCCGTTTAGTCGATGAGTGGTACATTAGTATGGATAAGCCTGATAAGGTTGATAAGAAAGATCCTAGAACTTTGCGAAAAAAAATGATCTCGGTTGCCAAGAAAATAAAGTGGCATCCATCATTTGGTTTGGATAGAGAACTTGATTGGCTTACTAATATGCATGATTGGCTTATTTCTAAAAAACGCTATTGGGGGCTTGCTCTTCCTATTTTTGAGTGCTCTTGTGGGAATTTTGAGACAGTAGGATCAAAAGAAGAATTAAAAGAAAAGGCAGTTGAAGGTTGGGAAGAGTTTGCAGGACATTCTCCTCATAGGCCCTGGATAGATAAAGTTAAGATTAAATGCTCAAAATGTGGTAAGACTATTTCTAGGATACCAGATGTAGGAAATCCTTGGCTTGATGCCGGAATTGTGTCTTTTTCAACTTTGGTTGATCCTAAAACTAAAAAAGTAAGTTATATGGAAGACAAGAAATACTGGAAAGAGTGGTTTCCAGCAGACTTAGTCTTAGAATGTTTCCCAGGGCAATTTAAGAATTGGTTTTATTCTCTTATTGCTATGAGTACTGTTCTTGAGAATACTAATCCTTTTAAAGCTCTTCTTGGTCATAATACAGTTTTTGATGAGTGCGGAGAAGAAATGCACAAATCAAAAGGGAATGCTATTTGGTTTGATGATGCCGCAGAAAAAATGGGAGTAGATATTATGCGTTGGATGTATTGCAGACATAATCCTACAATCAACTTAAATTTTGGCTATGGTCCTGCTAACGAAATTCGTCGTCAATTCTTCTCGACTCTCTGGAATACTTATTCTTTCTTTGTAATGTATGCTAACGCTAATAATTATAAGCCCAAAAAAGGCAATTTGAAAAAGAAAAATTTGTTAGATAAATGGATTGTTTCAGAGTTACATAATTTAGTCAGGGAAGTTACAGAAAATTTAGAAAGATATAAACCGGATGGGGCAGCAAGGATAGTTGAGGAATTTGTTGATAATCTTTCTAACTGGTATGTAAGGCGCTCAAGAAGAAGATTCTGGAGATCAGAAAGTAAAACTGATACAAAGGAGGCGCTTGATACCTTATATTCTGTTCTCCTTACACTTTCAAAAATAATCGCACCATTTATGCCATTTGTCTCTGAAGAGATATATTTAAACCTTACCTTAGGCGAGAAAAAAGATAATACAGCATCAATTCACCTTGAAGATTTTCCTAAACCCAATAAGGGGTTAATTGATGGGAAGTTGAATACCCAGATGAATTCTGTAAGAGAAATTGCAAGTAAAGTTCTTTCTGAAAGAGCAGAAAAGGGAATTAAAGTCCGCCAGCCACTCTCGGGTTTTAAAGTTAAGGGTAATATTTCCGATAAGTTACTTGTGATTCTCAAAGATGAGACTAATGTTAAAAAGATAGAATTGCAGGGAGTAAGAAGCGCTAAAGAAGCTGTCTATATTGAAGGCTCCTTGGATACTAAGATTACTCCAAAGTTAGAACAAGAAGGATTACTCCGTGAATTTGTTCGTCAGATTCAATCTTGCCGAAAGGAAGCAGGATATAATGTTGACGACATTGTTTCTCTAGATTTTGTTGTTTCAAAGAAAGATAAATTATTAAAAGAGGCTTTAAATAAATTTGAAAAAGAGTTAAAAAAAGAGCTGCTAGTTAAAAACCTTGGTAAAGAAAAACAGGATGTAAAGTATGATGTCGGTAAAGAATTGGATTTTAAGGGTAAGGGGAAGGTTTGGATAGGGATTAAGAAAGTTTAAAGTTTTCCGCCTTCTTCCGCCACGGGCGGACGGATTCGGCGGATCAGCCTGAGGCTGAAAAAATGAAAAATCAAAAGTTCTAACCAATGAAAATCGAGAAAAAAATCTGGCCAGAATATTTTCAAGAAGTATTAAATGGAAATAAAAATTTCGAATTGAGGCTTGCAGATTTTGAGTGTAATCCTGGTGATGTTCTGGTTCTAAGAGAGTGGGATCCGAAGGAGAAAAAATATACAGGAAGAGAGATAGAAAAAGAGATTACTTATGTTCTCAAAACAAAAGATCTACGATTTTGGCCTAAAAAAGAAATTGAAAAATATGGATTTCAGATTATTTCTTTTAAATAAAAGAGGTCTTTATTCATGACCCAGAAATTTTTTAAAGACAAGGGAATAATTCTAAAAAGAGTAAACATAGGAGAAGCAGATAAGATTCTCACAATTTTTACTGAACATCACGGAAAGATCCAAACGAAAGCTAAAGGAATTCGCTGGATTAAAAGTAAATTTGCAGGGCATCTTGAGCTTTTCACTTATGCTCGTTTGAGTTTGGTTGAAGGAAAATCTTTATATATTATTACGGAAAGTGAAGGTATAGAGAGCTTTCAGAATATAAGAAGAAGTCTTAAGAAAACTTATCTTACTTATTACTTTTCCGATCTTGTATCCCATCTTTCCGCATCAGATGATGTTAACTCTGAACTTTTTTCCTTATTTTTAGAAGTTTTAAGACAGTTGCATTCCTCAAACTTTAATAGGAAGCTTAGTCTTCTCAGACAGTTTTTTGAGGTAAAAGCGCTATATCTATCCGGTTTTCCTGTTCAAGTTTATGATTGTGCTTCCTGCGGTAGAAAATTAGAGCCATCCAAAAATTATTTTTCTAATAAGTTAGGAGGAGTAGTTTGCTATAAATGTAAAAGTGAAGATAAGTTGTCGTATGGTTTGCAAGACGAAGTAGTTAAGCTTTTAAGGATTTTGCAAGTAAAAGACTTTAATTTCTTAAAAAGATTAAAAGTTTCCCAGAAGACAGCAAAAGAAACCTCAAGAGTAATTAAGAATTTCTTGCGGTTTGTTTTAGAAAAAGATCTAGATTCTTCTTTGTTCTTGGAAAGAAAAGAGTTGGCTTTTATTTTATGAAGAGTCAGAAGTTATGCGAGTCCGCCCCAGGCGGACGAATCTTTTGTGAAGTAAATGCGAATTTCTGTGTGAATTAAGTAAGGATATTAGGTTATTAAGGTATTGGGGTATTAGGAATTGAAAAAAAAGTTTAAGTATGAAGAGAGGTTCTCTGATATGCCAGAGTGAGAGCGAAGAGTTTCGTTTACCCATTTTTTGGCGTATCTGGAATTCATGATTCCTAATTCATAATTCCTGATTCACTTACATTCGTACAGATATTCGTGATCCACTTGTCCACCGAATCCGTCCGCCCGTGGCGGAAGAAGGTGGATTCGCGACTCATTCGCATTATTCGTATTACCCTTGCTTTACAGATTATTTTTAATTTTGCATTTTGAACTTTTAATTTTATTCTAACGTGGTATATTTAAGATACATAACTCTCGTTTTTTAATGAGACTATCATGCGAGAAGAAAAACCTATCTCAAAACCCTTAAGATCAGATAGTGACGATTCAAAAGATAAGCAAGAAGAAACTCCAAGCGAGTCTTTCTCACCAGATGATAATTCTCCCTATGCTCGTTTGCGTGAGACTTCCTTCTCCGTTAGCCGCGGGCTGACTACAAAGGATAAAAAAGTTGATATTGGTGATTTTTTGCGGGCGAAGGTGGAGAAAAAAATAAAGCAGGAAGAGAATGTTAGAAAGAAAAGAAAACTCTTGATTATAGGAGGAGTGGCTTTTCTTATTATAGTGGCGATTGCTACGGTTTTTGCTGTTTTAAGGTTTGCTAGAAGAAATGCTGGCTTTCAAGAGGATAGTATTACTCTTGAAGTTGAAATACCTTCTTCCGTTAGAGTAGGAGAGGAGATAACCTTTAGAATTATTTATGAAAATCATGAGGATGTAGATTTGACTAATATGGAGCTTTCTTTATCTTCACCAGAGAACTTTGTTCTCTTAGAATCCGATCCTTCTTTTTCTGACACGGAAAAAGAAGTTATCGCTCTTCCTGATTTGAAAGCAAAAGAGAAGGCCCAGGTGAGAATAAAAGGGCAGCTTTTTGGTCATGTAGGAACTGAAAGAAACTTTTTTGCATCATTGGCTTATATACCTTCTAATTTTAACTCTACGTTTAAGACAGAAAAATCATTTTCTGTGAAGTTGGAACCCATTCCTATAAAATTGGGCTTGGAAGTTCCTGAAACCATAGAGCCTGAAAGTAATATTTCTTGTACTATAGAATGGAGAAATGAAAGTAAGGAAGATTTCTCCGGGCTTTATCTTAAAGTATTTTATCCTTCTAATTTTACTTTTGTAAAAGCAGATAGGAATCCTGAAGGAGAAGGACATGATTTATGGAATATAGGTGATATTCCTAAAGGAGCCTCAGGAAGGATTACAATTACAGGAATATTTAAAGGGGAGGCCGGTGATGAGGTAGAATTTTCCGCAGGATTAGGAAAAATATTCTCCGATGGCAACTTTTACAAAGAAGTAGAAGCAAAAGATGTGGTAAAAATTGTCATACAGGCAATTAGTCTTACGCTTACAAGTAACAAGAAGGAAGAAATAAACGCTAATCTAGGAGGTGAAGTTAATCTTGATCTTAGCTATAAAAATAAAGGAAGTGTGGGTTTAAAGGGAGTTGTGATTACCGCTGATTTAAATAATATTCCTTATCTAGATCTTGATTCTGTAAAACATGGAAAAGGATATTGGAATGATAATAAAATAACTTGGAACAATTTAAGCAATCCAAATCTTGCTCTTCTTAAACCTAATAAAGAAGGAAATTTAGGTTTTAGTATTAAATTACAAAATGAGATAAGTATCTCTAATCCT
>PFNU01000111.1 GCA_002792135.1 bacterium (Candidatus Torokbacteria) CG_4_10_14_0_2_um_filter_35_8
AAATACTTCAGTTTTTTATAAAGATACAAAGATTAACATTGTAGATACTCCGGGCCATGCAGATTTTGGTTCAGAAGTGGAGCGGGTTTTGCGTTCCATTGATTCGGTTCTACTCGTTGTAGATGCCCAGGAAGGCCCAATGCCGCAGACCAAATTTGTTTTGAAAAAATCTTTAGAACTCGGATTAAAGCCGATTGTTGTTTTAAATAAAATTGACAAACCAGCCGCAAGACCTGAATGGGCTCATGAAAAAGTACTGGAACTTTTTATGGATCTTGGAGCAAATGATGAACAGCTTAATTTTACAACTGTTTATGCAATTGCCAAATATGGAATAGCAAAACTAAATTTAGTGGACGAATCAAAAGACTTAACTCCTCTTCTTGATACAATTTTGGAAAAAATTCCAGCTGCTCAAGTGGACACTTCGTTTCCTTTTACTTTCCAACCTTTTAACCTGGCTTATGACAACTATCTCGGCCGCATGGGTATAGGTAGAGTTTATCAAGGAAAAACAAAAACCGGAGACAAAGTTTTTGTAAAAAAACATGATGGTAAAGTTATCTCCGGTAATATTTTAAAATTATTTACTTTCGAAGGTTTAAACCGAAAAGAAGTAGAAGAGGTGGCTGCTGGTGATATTATCATGGTCGCTGGATTACCTGATATTTATATCGGCGACACCGTTTGCAGCGATCAAAATCAAGAATCATTACCAGCTATCAAAATTGATGAGCCAACTATTTGTTTAAATTTCTTGATAAACAACTCTCCTTTTGTCGGAAAAGAAGGAAAATATGTAACCACTCAGCAAATTAAAAAAAGGTTAGAAAAAGAGTTGGAAGTTAATGTTGGTCTAAAAATTGATTTTTCTTCAGCTGATTATTTTAAAGTTTATGGAAGAGGAGAGTTGCAGATTGCGATTTTACTTGAGAATCTGCGCCGTGAAAATTATGAAATCCAAGTTTCTCAACCTCAAGTTATTATCAAAGAAGTAGATGGAGTAAAATATGAACCATTTGAACAAGTAACTCTTGATATTCCTCAAGAAACAACTGGAACAGTCATTGAAAAAATATCCAAAAGAAAAGGACAGATGGTATCTATACAACCTGAACAAAACCACACTCGTTTAATTTATCAAATTCCAACTAGAGGTTTACTTGGTTATAGAAGCGAATTTATTGTTGATACCAGAGGTGAAGGAATTTTATGCAGCGAAGTAATTGGTTTCAAACCTCATGTTGGTGAAATTGAAAAACGCGACGTTGGTTCTATGATTTCTGGAGAAACCGGAAAAGTGCTGTCTTATGCGCTAGCCAATCTTCAAGAACGCGGAGTTTTGTATGTAGGACCGAGTATTGATGTCTATGAAGGACAGGTAATAGGGAACACAGCCAAAGGTATGGATATGACAGTAAACCCAACCAAGGGTAAGCATCTTACTAATATGCGAGCTGCTGCTGCTGACGATGCGATTAATCTTACGCATCCTCAAGTTATAACCATTGAAACAGGGTTAGAGATAATGGATAAAGACGAATATCTAGAAGTAACGCCTGAAAGCGTAAGGTTACGAAAGAAATATCTTACAGAAATAGATCGCACAAGAGCAAAACGAGAAATTAAATAATATAAATAATATGAATAATCAAAGAACACCCGTACGGTGGGCACGCAGAAGATCTACACAAAATACAAGATTTGGCCACTCAAAGAGAAATGGTAGATTTCGTGGTGGGCATTCACGATTTGCAGCAAGAAGGGGTAGGCCAAAGCTCGACATCTCCTCTTTCATTAATAAAGCGGTAGCCCCACCCGCTCCAGAAGAGGTGTTTGTGCCAGAACATTCATTTGCAGATTTTGAGCTAAACTCTATATTGTTACGCTCTATTGGGCAGAAGGGATACGTGCAACCAACTCCTATTCAAGATAAAATTATTCCTTCTATCCTTTGCAGAAAAGATGTGGTTGGGCTTTCGAATACGGGAACTGGAAAAACAGCAGCGTTTCTTATTCCGCTTATTGAGAAAGTATTACAAAATCCGCATGAACAAATTCTTATTGTAACTCCTACTCGGGAACTTGCACTACAAATAGAACAAGAGCTCCAGAGTATTACGAGACACATGCGTGTATATTCCGTAACATGTGTAGGGGGAGAACATATAGGGATGCAAATTCGAAAATTGCGGTATAAAAGTAATTTTATTATTGGCACTCCAGGGCGTCTTATCGATTTAGTAAAGCGAGGCATTCTCATACTGAATGGAGTGTGTACAGTCGTACTCGATGAAGCAGATCGAATGCTTGATATGGGGTTCGTAAACGATATTCGGCTCTTAATGGCTCGTGTTTCAGAAGAGCGGCAAACGCTCTGCTTTGCTGCAACTATGCCAAAAAAGATAGAGGCGCTTATTAATGACTTCTTGAAAAATCCAAGTATAATTTCTGTAAAAACAGTAGAAATTCCAGAAAATATTGAACAAGATATTGTGCGGGTTCGTGATTTAAACAAGGTAGATGTGTTACATAATTTATTACAAAATAACGAATTTAAAAAAGTTTTAGTGTTCGGACGAACAAAACGTGGAGTAGAAAATTTGTCACGCATATTGACACGACGCGGGGTGAAAGTAGAATCTATTCATAGTGATAAAACGCAGGCACAGCGAAAACGAGCCTTATTAAACTTTAAAAAGAATCGTGTGCAGGCTTTGGTGGCAACTGATGTTGCTGCGCGTGGGTTACACATCGATGATGTTACGCACGTTATTAACTACGAAATTCCAGAAACGTACGATGATTACATTCATAGAGTTGGAAGAACTGGCCGTGGGACCCAGCGAGGAAAAGCCTTAACATTTGTTAATTAAAAAATAAAGAATAAAAAAGGCTTTAGCTGCTAACTCTGCTGCAGTAAAAGGGGTTCTGCTTAGGTGGCTTTCCCTCACTTTTTGATGACAGTGATTTTTCATACTAAACAGGTTCTAACGTTATTCTGCCTTCCGAGGGGAAGTGCTATTTACATTTAATTGTTTTGTGATAGTATAAGGAATATCAAATCAGAACTGCAAGTGGAACGTGGTCGGGTTTCTAAGCTACAGTACTCTGAGTTTGAAATTCTATTCATTAATCTATTAAAGAATGAAACAAGGAACGATCAAACGACTCACAGATCGTGGGTTCGGCTTCATTTCATATGATGATTCCGATAAAGATCTCTTTTTTCACTCAAACGAACTTAAAAACGTAGAGTTCAATGACCTTAAAGAAGGTGATAAAGTAACGTTTGAAATAGAAGAAGGTCCAAAGGGACTTAATGCTACCAATGTTAGCAAAGGAGAGTAAAAGAGAAAAATTTCCATAAAATCGCCCATTCGATTTCACTCAGGGCGATTTTTTGTTAAAATAGAACAATGACAGAAAAAACCAAGAAAGCAATTAAAATAGTAATTGCCTTTTTGACGATTTTTTTGATAGAATTTTAAGCATGATTGTTGTTTTAAATTTCGGAAGTCAATACACCCATTTAATTATAAAATCATGAAGTTAAATTAAGTGCTTTTTAGATGAAATTGATAGGTGTGAAGTTGAAGGAATAACTGATCTTTAAGAATGGGTCAGAGCCGACTTGTCCAGATTGTAGGAGGAAATTGGGACGGGTTGAAATGATTAGAGGCCGTCCTGCCCTAAACTTAAATCAAGGCACGATAAAGAGAATGCGGACTTAGGATATTAAAAAAGGGTAACTTGAGTCCAAGGGAAATAAAGTTACCCTTTTTTTCTTAAAGATTAAACCTGTTTTTAAAATAGTCTTTTTTATAATCTTTTTTAAAATCGAAAATTTCATTTTATATGACAAAACAAAATAGTAAGCAGCAAATCGAAATTGAGTTTAGATCTCGTTTTAGTAAAAAGAAATATAAAAGATTACAGCGTTTTTTAAAAAAGTAGTGGATAAATGAAATTAGAATTTTTAGGACCTCTTATGAAGCTTACATAAGAGGTTTTTCATTTTATAAAAGGTTATATAAGCTCTCTATAGTAGGTTAATTTTACCCTGTCGTAGCCACATGATAATGTCATAGTTGAGCCATATAGAAATGTCATACCCCCTGCTAAATATGCCATAATTGCCTTAGGT